>CAVHWE010000041.1:0-14773 GCA_963639495.1 bacterium
TCGGGAATATCCTGGAATACCACGGCACCGGCGCCTATCGTCACGTGGTTGCCGATATGGATGCCGCCGAAGACCGTGGCACCGGTATAAATCTTCACGTCATTTCCTATGGTAGGTCTGCCGCCCTTGCCGTTGCCCAGCGTCACCATCTGCAGACAGTAGAAGTCATCACCTATACTTTCTGCGTTGAGATAGGTGGCATAGCTGTGCTCCAGATGCGCACCCTTTCCGATATGCGGGCACCAGATGGTCATCGTACGCTCGGGAGGCAACAGCCAACTGATGAAAACCGAACGGTATTCGCCCATGCGGTAATAAAACAGATTGCGAAAACTCCTTTCGCGGGTGCATGCCTTAATCAGGTTGAGCACCGTAGGCTTCCTGTCCTGCACCTTCAGCAGGTCGGCATCTATCTCCTTCTTATGGAGCAGATACAGAGCGATATGCGGCAACATGCGCACCGCCGAAGCTGACAATATGATGGTTTGTACTATCGGATTCATGACTCTAAATCTTGTTTTAACATGGTTGCAAAGATACAAAAAATAAAGCAACTAGCATGCTTTTATCCGAAAACAATTGTTCTTTTCACTAAAAATAAGATAATAGAACAGGGTTTGTAGAATTTTAGTCGGTTTTATTGCTAAATAATGTGAATTAAATAGCTTTCCATATAACTTTTCCGTACCTTTGCACAAAGTTAATATAACGATATTATAGAAGAGGATAAAACAGAACATCATGAAGAGGATATTGATTGTAGAAGACGATTTGGCATTCGGAACCATGATACAGACTTGGCTCAAAAAGAAAGGATTCGATGTGGAAAGGGTAACATCCGTAGGCGCTGCCATCAAAGCGATGGGAGCCGGCGATGCATTCCATCTGGTTCTTTCCGACCTGCGCCTGCCCGACCACGACGGACTGGTATTGCTCCAGCATATCAGAAAGTCCGATGCCCACCTGCCTTTTATCGTAATGACTAGCTATGCAGAGGTTCAGAATGCTGTATGTGCCATGAAATCGGGTGCTACCGATTACGTGGCTAAACCCTTCCATCCCGAAATCCTCTTAGAGAAAATCCGTGAGGCTATCCAGTCGGCTGCTTCTGCGGTCTCTGCCCCTCAGCATGCGGAATCCGTGCAGGATGCTCCCGAAGAAGAGCAGCAGGATGCTACGGAGGTGCCTAGATATATAAAAGGTGAAAGCGAGGCTTCCAAACAGCTCTACGAGTTCGTTTCGCTCGTTGCCCCTACCCCGATGTCGGTACTCATTCTCGGAGCCAGCGGCACCGGAAAGGAATATGTGGCGCGCAGCATCCACGAACAGAGTCTGCGCAAGGACAAGCCTTTCTATGCCATCGACTGCGGTGCCATCCCTAAGGAGGTGGCGGCATCTGAATTTTTCGGATATAAGAAGGGTGCCTTTACCGGAGCCGAACAGGATAAGAAGGGTGCCTTCGAGATTGCTAACGGCGGTACGGTTTTCCTCGATGAGATGGGAAACCTCAACTACGAAGTACAGGTGCAGCTCCTCAGAGCCTTGCAGGAGAGGAAAATCCGTCCGCTGGGCAGCACACAGGAGATTGATGTGGATATCCGACTCATCTGTGCCACCAACGAGAATCTGGCGCAGGCGGTAGCCGAAGGAAAGTTCAGAGAGGACCTCTATCACCGCATCAACGAGTTTACCATCTACATGCCTGCCCTCAAGGACAGAGGTGCCGACATCTTCCTCTTTGCCAACCTCTTTATCAAGCACGCCAACCAGGAACTGGGCAAGAATGTACTCGGACTGGATGCCAAAGCCTCCGAAATCATTGCCTCATACGACTGGCCGGGCAACCTGCGCGAACTGAACAATGTGATGAAGCGCGCCACCCTGCTCACCCGTGGCAAGTATATCGGTGCCCAGGAACTGGAGAAGACGATGGCACAGACCTCCACAGCCCGACCGATTAATATGGAGCTGCACAGCGAACAGTCGGAACAGGAAAGCATCGCTGCTGCCCTGAGAGCCACCCACGGCAACAAGAGCAAGGCAGCCCAACTGCTTGCCATCGACCGCAAGACGCTCTACAACAAAATGAAGAAATACGGCATGGAGTAAAACATGCCACACCCCGATTCCCCAATATATTCCACACTATATTGGGGAATTTTTCTACACCATTTCCCCACTTTCCCCACATCCCATTTTTGGCACAAAACACAATCTCATCTGATTATCAGATACTTAACTAAATCCGTCATTTTCTGGCACGCCTATTGTGATATTATTTACCGAACTCGCAAATGAGTTTCAGAAAAAGAATTAATAAACAAATAATATTCACAATTAAAAAACAAAAGAATTATGAAAAAGTTAGTATTTGCAGTAATCGCAGCAGTAGCAATGGTATCAGTTAGCAATGTATTTGCAGGTAACAGAATGGTAAACGTTGCAGGTTCAGAACCAGTAGACACAGTAGCTCCAGCCGACACAACAGCAACACCTGTTGAAACCCCAGCAGAGGCTCCTACAGACACTACAGTAACAGTGGATTCAACCGTAGCAGAGTAAATTCACCTTCAGAAAATAGTAATTACGCGTCGCTTTCAATGAAACAGGAGATAGATGACCAGATTTTGGCATTTATCTCCTGTTTTCGTTGGTTTATATCGCATTTTTGATTAACTTTGCACGCACAAGCAAAAAGACTCAAAACTCAAAAAGATTAGAAGATGCAGAAAACAAACGTTCCTTTCAAGGTAGCCCTGGGTTACATCATCGTCGCCATCGTACTGATTCTGGCGATAGGGTTGGTATATCGCAACACCACAGCCGTGCTCGCTATCAACCAGGCTACCCGCGACTATATCGAAAAGCGACAGGCAGCCGACAGTACCATGTCTCATCTGCTCAAGGAGGAACAGACCAATCTGCAGCAGCTTACCCGCGCCATGCAGGGCAAGTCATCCCACAACTATCTGCACGAGAAGATGAACAGCCTCAACAGTGGCGAAGATTCCGTTGTCGTGCATTCCAAGGCACCCAAGACCCATGTGGCAAAGAACACTACCGTAGAGGTGATGAAAACCCGCAAGGGCTTCTTCCGCCGTCTTGCCGATGCCTTCAAGAAGGAGCATGCCGAAACCCTCAGCATCAGGCGCGACAGCAACCAGGCTATCACCGATACCCTCTCTACCCCGGTCAACGTAGCCGAAAACGTAGCCAATATTCTGAAACAGATTGACCGCAAGGAGAAGCAGTCTACGCGCGATAACCATGAAGCTATCAACCGCGAGGTGAGAGACCTGCAGATAACCAATGCCCGCCTCGCCCTGCGCTCCTCCCAGCAGCTCAACGATATCCACCAGCGCGAACGTCAGGCGATGCAGCAGGCTATCAATCAGGCTATGCAGGCACGCCAGAATCTGCTCTGGCAGATAGGTCTGCTTGCCATCGTAGCCATCGCAGCCGCCGTCATCCTCGTCTATTACATCTACCGCGATACGCAGAAGGAACGCATCTACCGCGAGAATCTCGAAGAGGCCAACGAGGAAATCAGGCGCATCATGAACCAGCGCGAACGCCTGCTCCTCACCATCACCCACGATATCAAGGCTCCCGCTGCCAGCATCTCGGGCTTCATCGACCTGATGAAAGATTATGTCGACAACCCGCAGGGCATCTCCTGCCTCAACAGCATCAAGGGTTCTGCCACCCATCTCTCCCGGCTTGTTGCCGCCCTGCTCGATTATCACCAGTTGGAAAACGGACTGATGAAGCTGAACCCGGTAGATTTCTCGCCTGCCGACATGTTCCGCCAGTGTGCCGGAGAGATGCAGATCCTGAGCCGTGAGAAGGGACTGCAACTGCATCTGGAGCTCGATGGCATCAGCAGTCCCCAGACCTACTACCGTGCCGATGCCTTCCGTATCCGTCAGATACTCAACAACCTGGTGAGCAACGCCATCAAGTATACCGACCGGGGCAGCGTCACCATCCAGGCATCCATCAGTCCCCAGCACCTCCTCACCTTCTCTGTTAGTGATACCGGCAAGGGCATGACCGCCGAAGAGCGCCAGAAGGTGTTCCAAGCGTTCACCCGTCTGAAGAGTGCCCAGGGCATCGAGGGCACCGGTCTCGGACTGAACATCACGCAGGAACTGGTCAATCTGCTCGAGGGCACCCTGCGTCTGGAATCCGTCAAGGGCAAGGGCAGCACCTTCACCGTCACCATTCCGCTAGCCTTAGGCACCGCTCCTGCGGCAGAACAGGCAGAAGAGCAGAAGCCGCTCACCCCCGTCAAGCCTCATTTCGAAAACCACAAGATACTGCTGCTCGACGACGACCCATTGCAGCTCCGACTGCTCCAGGAGATGCTGAAGAAGCTGGTAGGCAACAGCTGGCAAGTCTTCGCCTGTCTGCATGTAGCCGAAGCCCTCACCGTGCTCCACAACGAGCATCCAGCGCTGATGATGATGGACATCGAAATGCCCGAGATGAACGGCATCAGGATGATTCAGCACATCAACCACAGCCATATGAAGGTAGTAGCCATGACCGCCCACGATGCCAGCATCATCAGAGAGCTGAAAGAAGCCGGTTTCGACGATTGCCTCTTCAAGCCGTTCAGTACAGAGAAACTGAAAGAAATCCTCGGATTGGAGGATACAGCATCAGAAGCAGAGGATATGGCAGAGGAAACATCATCCCGTCAGCCAAAAGCAGAGGAGACACCAGCGGCTGCAGTACATCAGCCAGAAGCAGAGGAATCCAATAAGAATTCCCGCTTTGCACCCCTTCTGACCTTTGCAGAAGGCGATCCGGAGGCAGAAGCCGAGATACTCAGCACCGTCAAGCAAGAGTTGTCATCCCATCTCCAGAACCTCCAGCAGGCAACAGAAGGCGAGTTATCAATAGAAGCCATCGGCAAGACAGCCCACAAGCTCCTCCCAATCGCCACGATGATAGAGATGGAGTCCCGCCAGCACATCGCCGCCCTCGCTCCCGAGCATATCAGCGATCTGTCAGCATCTCAGATAAGAGCCTACACCCAGTCCGTCATCACCGACCTGCAGTCTCTTCTCTAGCCTATCAGCTGTTGTATCTCATCCATCGACAGTCCTGTTATTTCCAAGACTGTCGATGCATCCATCCCGTTTGCCGTCTGCCGTATCGCTGGTATTGCTAACAATCTGTTTTAAAATTCTATAGCGCAAAGTTACGACATTATTTCCATTCGCACAAGAGTTTTAGACATTTTTTCAGGCAAAATGAGCTGAAATGTTGATAAAAAAATCTTTTTCCTCCCGTATTACGTATAGTGTAATTGATGTAAATGTATATATATAATATACTTGGTATAGTGTAGGGAAGAAAAATCGGCACCTAACTGCTTGATATTCAGTGTTTTGCATTTTTAAGATTTGCCCTGGTAGTCATTCGGGCATATTAGAAGGCACATGATTCGCCCTGATGGTACCTATTATTGGCCCTGATGGTACCCTCTGAAAGACTAAATTGCCCTGATAGTCATTGCCCACCCAAATGAGGTGAAAAAATGATGTGCTTCCGTTTACCAACTGATGTGGCTGTGTCAGGTTACAGATATGGCTGAACTGGGTTACGCAGACGGCTGGACAAGGTTAAGGATTCGACAGCATCGGGTTAGGGATTCAACAACGTAGGCTAACGGAGTCGTATCCGTCGATTTATCGAGACGTCGTGACTCGCTGACAGAACCATCTAAGGTAGCTGCCTGAACCATATCAGTATTCTGCTGCATGCGCTTGCGTGCAAAAGAACAGTTAATAAAGAGGACTTTTCTACAATATAAAACACTGAGTTTGTTTAACAAATTAGGGCGCACCCATAAAGGACACGCCCTTTATTTTTGTCTTTATTTTTCACGCTTCGGAAGCAAGTAAGACGTAAGAAAAATATCACATTCTCTATAGGCGTTAGAAAAAAGCCAGAACGCCAAACGGATTTTTCTTCTATCTATCTCTTTACAACCCCTCTTATCACAAACCAGGCATGAACTGCAAGGGTGGGAAGAAGGCCGTAATGGGTGCGCATCACCAGGAAACGCTCTTTCAGGGAGGCTTTGTGGTTCTGCGTGGTCATGCCACCATCTAGGAAATAGGTGAGGACGGCATGGACATTGCGCAACGGCAACTTGCGGCGCGCTGACTCCCGCATGATGCGGATGCACCAGTCTACATCTGCCGAATAACGGTAGTGCAGATCGTAATGGATCTCACGGGCTATGTCTGTGCGGGCATAAAACGACTGGTGACATACCAGCATGCCCCAGATGAATGAACGCCACGTGAGCTTCTTAGGTGGGGCCAGGCGGCGGTGACGCAGGAAATAGCCCATCTCGTTCACGATGTCGGTATCGCCGTAAAGCACGCCGGGCAGTACTTCACCCTCGCCTACGCAGCCTTCTACATACTCCAGCGTATCGTCGGTAGGAAAGGTATCGCCGGCATTCATAAACACCAGGTAATCGCCCGTAGCACGGTCGATGCTCTTGTTCATGGCATCATAAAGTCCCTTGTCGGGCTCTGATATGACCACGATTTCGTGCGAACTCTCGCCTACTGCATTGCGATGCTGGTATGCCTTGACCAGCTGGAGGGTGCGGTCGCGGGAACCGCCATCCATTATGATATGCTCGATGTTGCAATAGGTCTGGCGCTGCACGCTGTCGAGGGTACGCTGCAACTCCTTCTCGGCATTGTACGTACAGGTTACGACGGTGAACTTAATCATAACTTATAGTTTTTGTAGGCCATCGCCTCGTTATAAACTTCAATATATTTCAATGCTACGGCATGCTGCGAATAGTTCTGTGCTACCTTCTGCAGACATGCCTGCTTCAGTGCCGCTCTATCAGCCTCTTCGAGCACCCAGTGGATGCCACTCGCCAGGTCTTCGGTATCGCGGTAGTTGGCCACATAGCCGTTCTGCTGATGGTCTATCATCTCAGGTATACCTCCTACCCTGAAACCGATGCTCGGCACGCCGCACGCCATCGACTCCATGATAGTGTTAGGGAGGTTATCTTCGAGCGATGGCAGCACGAAGGCATCGGCTGAATTGTAGATTGCCACAATCTGCTTCTCATCGCTGACATAGCCGAGCGAATAAGACGGCAGGGTGAGGTTTACTTCCTCGGAATGGCCGCCCAGGATGGCGATGGCGGTATTCTCTTTCATCTCTGGATAGCGCGCTACCAGCCGGTCGATGGCTTCGATGAAATAGCGCATGCCCTTGCGCTCGTCGGTTACGCGCTGGGATACGAAGAGGATGATATGCTTGTCGGCTGGCAGACCGGCACGCAGACGCGCCTCTGCCTGATCCTGCGGACAGAACACGTGGGTATCTATCGGATTCGGGATGTTGGTGATGCGCTGACCTACGAAGAGACCGCTGCCCTTAGCCTGCCGTTCGAGCCAACGGCTACAGGTGACGAAGGAGATGGCGCCGCGATGGTAGAGTTCCTTCTTACGGCGGAATATCTTTGCTGAGAGGTCGTTCTTGCTGCCTTTATTGGGGAGAAGCGGACAGTTGCCGCAGGCGGAGGCATAGCGGTTGCAGCCACGGGCATAATGGCAGATGCCGGTAGCTGGCCAGAGATCGTGCATGGTCCATACCACCGGTTTGCCGCTGCGGATTATCTTGCGGATGTTCTTGAGTGAGAGCATGCCCTGGTTGATCCAGGAGAGATGGATGACATCTGCCTCCTGAAACTCGCGGAGCCTGGTGATATCAGTGCCCGATGTTGCCATGTCTACCTCCCAGAGGCGCTGACGGGAGAAATGGAGATGCCAGAATACGCACCAGCGCTCCCACAGGAAGTTCCACTGCAACCTGAGCGAACGGGGCAGACTGACCACGGTGATGTCTTCTGTCTCCTTGTCGCGTACCAACATCTTTGCCTTAACGCCATTGTTGTTAAGGGCATCCATCAAGCGGTTGGCTGCTACTGCCGCTCCGCCTGTCTTTTCACTTGTATTTACTATGAGTACTCTCATCTGCGTATATTTTTGATACCGCAAAAAGCTGCGTATTATTGATTGATACTGCAAAGATAGCACAAATCGGAGACAAAACAAAATAAAAAGGCATGTTTTTTTCGAGGAAATCGGAAAAGAGGAAACGGAAGGGGGAGAAAGGGGCATAAAAAAACATGCCACAACTCTCAACGAGCTGTGGCATGTAATATGTTTAACTTAAAAAATCTAATCAAAATAGTCTCACGACTTTCTCAATTATCGGTTAAACAATCTACCTTAAAACCTAATAACTAAAAACCTAAATCTATTACTACTAACCTAAACAATCTATTAACCTTTTGACGCTGCAAAATTACTACTATTTCGGCTATTCACCAAATATTCAGCCAAGAAAGTGTGACGTTTTTGCATTTTTTTGATATATATCAAGCAAAAATGAACAAAAGAAACGGAAATTAACAACTTTCTGACACTTTTTCTACATTTTGCAGAATATAAAGCTTTTGCCCTTTAAAGGCGTGCTGATTGCGTTCTATCCTTTCTGGATAAGAACGGTGGCATAGGCGGAGATGCCCTCCATTCTGCCCGTGAATCCGAGTTTCTCGGTGGTTGTTGCCTTGATGGATATCTGGTCTTCGTCTACCCCCATTACCTCTGCCAGACAGGCTTTCATGGCTGGCACATGCGGATTGAGTTTAGGGCGTTCGGCACAGACTGTGGCATCGATATTGCCCAGTGTATAGCCCTTGGTAGCTATCAGTTGCATCGTTTTGCGGAGCAGAATCTTAGAATCCACATTCAGAGTCTCTGCTGCCGTATCGGGGAAATGATATCCGATATCACGCATGTTGGCGGCGCCCAGCAGGGCATCGCAAATGGCATGTATCAGCACATCGGCATCGCTGTGACCCAGCAATCCCAGTTCATAATCTATCTTGATTCCTCCCAGCCACAAGTCGCGGTCAGCCACCAGCTTATGGACATCATATCCAAATCCTACACGTATATTCATATTATATTTCTCCTAACATCTATAAATTATCAACTATAAACTATCAACTTAAAGAACTATCTCTTAAACAGGTCCTTCAGTCCATCCATATCAAACGACAGGGTGAAGCGGAGGGTCTGGTCGAGCGGGTTACTCTTGGCGGTAGCCACCACATAGGCAGCATCGAGCGAGAAGACATTCATCTTGAAACCGGCTCCTACGGTGAAGTACTTGCGGTTACCCTTGCTCTGACTCTCATGATGATAACCGGCACGGAGCGCAAACTTATCATTATATACATACTCGGCACCCAGACCGTAGTTGATTTCCTCCAGCTCTTCCTTGAAACCGCCAGGGGCATCGCTGAAACTCTTGAAGATACCGCTGATGCCCGAAATATCATCATACTCACGATGCACACGGTCTTCATATTCTGAATTGTCCTCACCCTCTTCCTGCTTCGGAACGGTAGGCACCAGATACTTGTTGGCATCGGCTGCCAGGGTGATGCGGTTGTACTCATCGATAGGAATCATCAGCGAAGCTCCCAGACGCATGTTGGCTGGCAGGAACTCGCCATACTCCTTGCCGCTGAAGGTAATCTTACTACCGATGTTAGAAATATTCAAACCCAAACCCAACTGGCATTCGCGCTGGCCGATGACCACATAGTTCTGGTAATAGGCGGCAATATCGGCTGCGAAAGCGGAGGCAGGCGAATTGTCTTCGGTATAATCGAAGCGCATATCGGAATAAATCCAGCGGATGGCGGCAGCAAGAGAGAACTTCTCGCTGAGCATCAGAGAATAAGCCACATCGACCGACATCTCGTAAGGATTGATGGTCATACCCGTGCCACTCTCGGCACCCTCTTTGCTGGTAAACACTTCACCCATATTGAAATAACGGAGCGATGCAGATACGGAACTGTAATCACCAATGCGGTAATAGCCAGACAGATAGGCAAGATTCATATCATTGACCAGCGAGCGCAGCCAAGGGGTGAAACTGAGCGACACACCGGCACGCGAAATGGTGAAAGGATATTTTGCCGGATTCCAGTACTGGGAGTTGACATCAGGGTCGGTAGCCGCACCGATGTCTCCCAAACCGCCACCACGGGCATCAGGAGCTATGGTTTGCGAAATGACTGCATAGTTCACAGGATTGAAGAGGTCTTTCTTATCCTGCGCCTTCACTTCTGATGCCATCAGAACGAGACATCCCAAGATGAATATCTTATAGATTCTTTTCATTGCCATTGTAAATATATTTTTTATTTGATAATGATGAGTTTCTTGACTTTAGAGGTGTAGCTGCTGCCATCGCTCGCCACCTTGACGCGATAGAGATATACGCCGGTGCCCAGAGGGGTGCCGCTATCGGAGGTGAGGTCCCAGCTGACGGTATAGCTGCCCGAGGTAGGTACACCGCTTTCGGAATGGCGCCAGTGCTGTCTGCCCGATGAATCGAACACTTCTACCACCACGTCCATATCGCTCTCTGTGCGGTCGTGACTGATGATGAAGGTAGTGGAGGTCTTAGCCGGATTGGCGGTTACGCCCACATCGAAGAGCGCCGGACTCAGTGCCTTCACCACATTGAAACGGAGCTTCACCGTAGAACTGTTGTTCTGGATATCCCAGGCTCGGAAGGTGAGTTCGTGCTTGCCCGGTTCCAGCTCAGGTATACTGTAATAGGTGGAACCGCTGGTATAGGTTCCGAAATCGTAGGTGAAATTGCTGTTCAGCACGTAGGTCTTCGACATATCGCCATCTATCACCAGCTGCAGGTCGTGGCCGATACCGCTTCCGGCAGCATTGATTCCGTCCTTATCGGTTATCTTTGCCACAAAGAACGGGGTGGTGTTGACATTGCCGCCGTCTACGAAGGAAGGCGAATTGAGATAGCAATAGATGGAAGGACCGATGGAATCGTTCTTCTGCTCCTCGCTCTCGCCTACCGTAAACTGCTCGCTGGAGCCGTGGGCGGAGAGGGTCTTGGCGGTATTCACCGCATAGAGGTTGACCAGACCGCTCTGGTTGGAATAATTGATATCCAGCGGAACGGCAAAGGAGAAGGCAAACTTGCCGCCTCTTACGCTATCGGTGCCCTGATACAGGGTCTTGGTTCTGTCTTTGTATTCGAAAGCCTTCTCAGCGCCATCCTTGCCGGTATCGTTCAGGCGACAGGTAACCGTCTCCTTGGAATCTCTTACGGTAGCGGTGATGACGCCCCGGAAGTCGTCTGCTCCCTCAATATGACCTGCCATGCGGGCGATAGAGCCTGCCTTCAGCATCGGCAGGGTTGCGGCGCCGGCAACAGGTATGCCGTTGATGGAATCTACAACTATCTGATACATAGGCAGATTGAGCGAAAGTGCCGGGTCGCCCAAGAGGGAATAGTTGAGATGGTTCACGGTGACATCGGTGCCGGAGGTTGGTCCGGTTCCGGTTACCAGGTCGTTCTGCGCCAACCGGTGTGCCTCGCCTATCGTGATTGGCTTGCCGTTAACCAGACTGAGCACTCTGTAGATGAAGGCGCGGTTGATATGTCTGTTATACTGGGCGTAAACGGTACGGGTGGTGCCATAGAAGGCTACTGCGCCACCTTTATCATTGAGCAGCGCTGATTCGCCGATATTGGCTTCGAGACAGTCGAACGGCATGATATCGCAGGAGGCAGTTACCCAGAGCGACAGGTTGGTATTGCGGAAATTGGTAAAATCGGTGAGTTTCAGAACCGATTCGCTCGACATCTGGGTAGGATCGCCATGTCCGGCATAATCCATGATGAGGGCTCCCGCCGCCTGCTGCTGTTTGATGATTTTAGCAGCCTCAGGATAGGTATTGCCCGAAGAGGAGGTTTCGCGGGTATAGGCATCCCACATCACCTTCTTGACGAGATAGGCGGGATAGGTGGTGAGCACATCATTTGCCACCTCATCGGCATCCTTCATGTGGATGTTTTCGTTTCCGTCATCGCCCATAAACATCAGGGTGTTCTGCCAGGCGCCTACATTGGCATTCTGAGCATAACTGATGGTCTTGTCTACCAGCACCTGGGCTTCTTCTGCATAAGTTACCGGGAAGCGGCCTACGGCTACATCCTGCAATTCACGGCTAGGATACAGTCCGGCTCCCTCGCCGAGCATACCGAACCAGCTGTCGCTGACGAAGCAGGATACGGCGCTGAAGGAGTTTTCACTCTCAAAGCACAGCAGGTAATCGTCAGGATTCAGGGTTCTGCAACCGGAGGTAAGCATGCGGTTATCCCATACGCAGTCGCCGAAGAGCAGGAGATATTTCGGCATGTCAGCCTCGCTCTGCGCCTTATCGGAAAGCATGCGCAGGTAGCGGCGGTAGGCGTTGGCATCGGGGGTACCGCTAGAAAATTCGTTATAGAGTTCATCGGCAGGCACAATGGTAACGCGCAGTCCGTCGTGCTGTTCATGAAATTCTTTCAGCCGCTGAGCCTGTTTCAGCAGTTTCTGTGAGGTCGGGATGATGATGACCATATCAGCTGCTCCATCGGCATGATGATCCTGGTTGGTGATGCCGTAGACATACTGGGCAGCCGGAATCTTTCCACCGGAGGCAAGGTTGGCAGCGGTAAAGGCACAGCTTCGAGGCTTTTCCCACGTTACGGAGATATAATCGAGGCGGATGGAAGCGCCCGACAAGACCTTGATGGAGATGGTATCCTTATCCTGGAAATCGGAATCGGGATAGGTGACAACCCGCTCTGTAGCCTTGAGGTAAGCTGTTTCCTCCGTAGGATTGTCATTCATGAGAGAAAGGGTGATTTCGCCCAAAGCCTTGCCATTCTTCAGTATCTGAGCCTTGCTGTTTGTGGCGGTAGTCAGGGCTACGGAGAGTTTGCCTATCGCAGAACCGGTGGTATTCGTGATTACCACTTTCTTCTCATCGCCCACCTTCAGTTCTTCTGCATCGAAGAGGTTTCTGCCGCCATGATAGTAGCTGTAACCATCTGACTCATAGAGGGAATGGTAATCGTATGACTGTGGATAATGGGAAGAGACAAAGGTGGCTGAATCCTGCACCAGAGGCTCTCCATCGGTCTGGGTAATAAAATAGTAGCCGTAATCGGAATAAGGATTACGGATGCGCTGGAGGGCGGTTTCAGACTTCCAGGATACCGGTCCCTGGGCATAGAAATAATGCTTGCCGCCAACGATGCACTGAGGAACTTCCTGCAAATCGTCGGTAGCCTGCAGTTCGCTCGCCAGAAGGGCTTCGTTCTGCAGATTGCCGCCATAGCCGTAAATCTTCACCTTGCTGATATCGGAGAAACCTGCCTGGCGCACTACCTGTTCGGTAAGCTGATGGAAACCGGTTTCGCTGACTCTGATCTTCGCCCATCTGCCTGAGGCTAGGACGGAATGGGAGGCATAGAGGGAAGAGGCTGAGCGCAAAGCATCAGAAGAAGCAAAGGCTGATACTTTGCCCTTAGCCAGTAAAGAACCTCGACTGGAACGCTCGGAGCGATTCAGAGGACGGGCATCTACCTGAAGCATGAAGCTGACCAGCAGCTGATGGCGGTTATTGCGGAACACGACAGGACTGAAATCTATCTGGAGTACGCCCTGCTTACGGCATTCGGTAACCCGCTGCTGGGGAAATACCTGCTCAGGAGGAACTGCACCCGAAAGGCGGTTGTAATTGGCGATGTCGGAGGCAGTCATATCGATATACTCGCCATATTTCAGGCTGACGGTATATACAGAATCACGATATGCACCGGTCAAAGGAATGGAATACACGAAACGGGGCAACACGGAATCTACTCTGACTTCAGAAGAGGTCAGATTGAAGAATCGCTGTGCCTGAACAGGAGCCACCAGCATGAGCAGGCATGCCAGCAGCATGTATTTCCAAACCTTTGTTGTGTTCATATCGATATATTACTTGCAATATTGTTTATTTACAGTGAAAATCGAGCACCTTCCTGTCTTCGAGATAGCCTACGAGATGGTCGTCGATGTTGACAGGACCGCAGCCTGTAGGACATCCGGTATAGAGCAGGTCGCCCGTCTTGAGCGTGAAGTACTGGCTGATATAGGAGATGATTTCATCTACCTTGTAGAGCATATCGCTCGTGCAGCCTTCCTGTACGGTCTTGTCATTGAGGTCGAGGCGGAAGTGCAGTGCCTGGATATCACGGAACTTCTGGATGTCGACCCATTCGCCGATAACCGCAGAACCGTCGAATCCCTTGGCGAGTTCCCAAGGCTGGCCAGCCTCGCGCAGTTTCTTCTGCATCTCGCGTGCCGTAAAGTCGATACCTACGGTTACTGCATCGTAATAGCGGTGGGCGAAACGCTGCGGAATGGTCTTTCCCAACTTGGATATTCTGACCACTACTTCGGTTTCATACTCTATTCTTCCCAGATGATCAGGGATGAAGAAAGGCTTGCCGTTATTGAGCAAAGCAGAATCTGCCTTGGTAAAGATGACAGGACGCTCTGGTTTAGATAACGTGCCATGCAGCGATTTATTGTGTTCGGTATAGTTCATACCGATGGCAAATATCTTCATAACATCAAATTTTTATATAAAAAAGAAATGGGAGTTAGAAGCAAAGCGAGGCTTAACTTCATAACTCCCGGTATTCTAATTTAACTATAAGTCAAATTAACGCTTGCTTTTGAGTAATGATTACTCAGCAGCAAGAGTAAAGCGCTGGTAAGCAACGATCTTGAGATCCTTGCTCTGAGAAGCGAGGTACTGAGCAACAGTCTGCTTGTCGC
>CAVHWE010000042.1:0-14610 GCA_963639495.1 bacterium
TACTAAAATATAATAAGGTAAGAGCCAAGGATAGAGTGTTATCTTTGGCTCTTTTTCACGAGGAAGTTCTTTCGGGTATCAATACGCAAGATGGGTGGCGTATTGTCGCTTTCTCCTATGGTAGATTCTACTAAAAGTAGTAAAATGCCAAGGTTTTTAATATTTCAATAGTTTTTTGCCATTGAAAAAATGGATATACGGTCAAGGTTTTACCTATATATAAGTTTTAAGTGAGAATCCACCAAGGGAATACGTTATGTGTTTTTGGTGGATTCTTTTTCGTTTCAAAATTTGCTGATTTTCAAGGATATAACTTGTAGATAATCTGCATGATCTAACGATGCGCATCATTAGACCTTAATAAAGCGCTTTCTTAAAGTTTATACTTGCGCTTCTATTGAGAACTGGCCTTTATGATAAAAGTAATTTACAGTAAATATGAGATAAAGGAAGAGTTTAAAACTCTATCCTTTAACTATGTGCTGCTTCATAAAAAGGACACTAAATTGTACCTTGTTATTTTAAACCGTTACATAATAACAAGGATAGGTAGAGACTTTTATTTTTACCTATCCTTGATCTTGTAGCATTTATTTTCGCAAGTTTTTAATTAATAACTCCGCTTACAATTCCGTTTTCTATCATAACAATGGTGCCAGAATCATACGACCACATAATACGTTGCGAGTTTTCTGTAATGGTAAGTGGTTTACCCTTTGCTAATATAACCTCTTTTGGATTCATACCTTTCACTACTTGGCCTGAAACGATAGCTTCCCAATGAGACAATTCTACTTTTGAATCAAGAATTTCATGCATCGTTTGTTGGATAAAGTGATTGCATAAAACAGAAAACTTCTCTATATATTCTTTGTATTGGGGCTTTTTCTCTAAGTTTATTTTGTCAAAAGACATAGTCTTAAAAACCGCTAAGACACCCTTTGGGGCACATTTAACGTCTTTTATGAGAAACTCTATTTTGCCCTTATTCACAGCAATATTAAGTTGAAAAGTATAAACCTTATCAGAGTTTTCGTTTTCAGCAATATTACAACCAACACTTAGCACTAATTTTTGGGGATCACATTTTAGTGTGTTTTCAACTACGTTGCTGGATTTCTCCATAGCCCAGAGAGCTGCACTACCAAAGGTTGTTCGCTCATCAATTTTACATGGCTTGGAACCTTTGCAAATATAACTATTCCCTTCTTTTGTCAACGAGTAGTTATCTTGTGCATGGGTAATAGTAGCAGATAGTATTATCAGCACTGCCAAAATCACAGTTTTCATATATTCAACTCTTAAATTATTAAACAAACAATCTGCCCAATATCCGTCATTGTAACAGATATTAGGCAGACCCTATCTAAAACTTATGCATTTGTTAGAATACAAGACCGATTGTTGCTGCAAAATTGTTCAATTTGTAATTGTATGATTCGTAATCATCTTCATACTTAACAAAATCGGTCAATCCTCCACCATAAGATAAACCTACGTAGAATTTACCCAATTCAACATTGACTCCAGCTTGCCAGCCAAGAGTAAAGAACTTCATATCATCAACGTCAGATGTGATGTTTCCATTAAATGTAAGACCTGCTAAAGGGGCAATCTTGACACTCTCTGTTACAGGCCACTTGTAAGTTACGTTCAAGGGAATTGTTGCAATCACAGCACTTAAATCATCAAAAGCGTAAGTTGCACCAAGACCAGTTTCTACAAACAGAGGAATATCTTTGGCTACAGAGATGCCCTTAGTCCAAGCTAAAGAAACACCACTGACAGATTCTGAACCTTCTGCAGTTGAACTAATTGAGTTGTATGATACACCGATGCGGTTGTAACCACTACTTTTTTTGTAAGTAACTGTGTTTGATGTGATGAGCTGGGCAGAAGCACCAAGACTCATGATAGTGGCAATAGCCAATAATAATAACTTTTTCATTGTGTTATAATTTTAGAATTAATATTTATGTTTACTTATTTCGATTCTCATTGCCAACAGCTTTGTTCTGCTTATTATCAACAGATATAGCACGTATGCGGGCACCATTCTGTAAAGGGTCAATCCACTTGGAGTCATCTGTACCCAGCTGACCTTCGCCATAATTATGGAATTTCACATACTTAGCAGGATAACCACGCACAGTAACATCTAAGCCTTTGGTCTTCTCATTATTGATAACATAAAAAGTTGCACCAAGAATAATATCTGCACCTGCAAGTTTTGCAGCTTTGAAAGCAGCATTAGCTTTTGCATTCTCAAGCATTGCTGTACTAATCTCAGAAAGAGAAACTCCAGGGAAGATATTAAATGACCATTCTTGACAATCTTTGTTTATCATCTGGAGCTCAGCTACCATTGGACGTACAAAGAACTCTGACATACCCTCTTGGATACGTGTTTGTGCATGCTCAAATTTAGCCTGTGCATGCATTGAGGCAATACTACCTGCTAATAATAAAAGAGTAAACGCAATCTTTTTCATATATGTTTAACATAGCCTATTGACTCCCAAGCATCGGCAATATAAGTTACATGAAAAAGTTTTTGACTATAAACGAAAAAGCGCAGGAGTCTGATCTTGTCACTCGTCCTACGTCTTGAGGCTTCTCGCATTGCCCATCCAGTCAAGAACGAGCAACGAACAGAAACCCACGCCGATAGTTGATATAATTATCCCAATATACCAAACTTGTACACCTTATATTATATAAGATGCACAGAATGATATTAGGGGTATTATAAAAACATCCCATGAGCATCTATCGTTGCCTTGTTACGTGACTGAATCATTTTGAAACTTTGCGAGAATTTCAAGACGTCAAGTTACAAAGCGCATGATAAACGCTTCCCATAAATAGTGGCTCTCATTACCTCTGATTTGGCACCCTTGCCTATGCAGTCCCACCTACAATAATGTAATGCGAGAGCATCTAATCGGCGTAGGTATTGCAGTACAAGAAACATTTTTAGTAATGAGTCTCCACTCATAATGTTATATGCAACTGCAAATTTTATGAAAACCGCTTCAAAATTAAATCTAATTTATGAAACCACCAAATAAATTAAGATATTTTTGCTAAAATATAGGTTAAAAAGATGATTTTGGAAAATATTTCTATTATTATTTCTGATAATATGGTTTTATTCAGTACATTATTTCCATTATTCATATTTTCAAAATTTACACACAAATCAGATTCCGTTGAAAATACAGAAATACATGCTAATGCCATTGCGGGAAGGCTGTTGGAGGTCGTCAAGCGATACCACAACTTTTTCATAGTTATCAGCAATACACTCTAACGGAGCATATTCTTGCTCTATTGTCTGCTCACCAACAAGCATATAGGTGGCTTGTACATAGATGGTTCAATCATTCTTGATGGCGACAAAATCCACCTCTTTTTCCTTTATGTTACTTACATATACATCATAATCCATGACGCAACAGGTCTATAGATATGAGATTCTCCAAAAGATACCCGACTCCAGCGTAGAGATAATTTTTAAAAGACAAATCGTTCATATAGTATTTACAACTTCCCTTAATTGAATATTTTTAGAGTCTTTGCCTCTTGTTTAATCAATGCATCTGAAGAGAAAAGGGCAATCTATTGAAATTTTAAGTGAGAGTCCACCAAGGGATCTCTTGAAAATCATGCTTCTTTTGTTTTTAATTTCTATGCCATAAAAGCGATTTTTTCTGTTAAAATTCGTATAAAAAACAACAAAATGCACGGATATTGCAAAATATTCGTGCATTTTGTTTGCAGTTTCAATAGATTTTATTAATTTTGCTATCTGGTATAGAAAAGTACCTTATAAATAGAATAATATAAAACAAAACGAAATGGAGAAAATAGACAATCTAGACAGAAAGATTCTCGGCATCCTTTCTAAGAATGCCCGTATTCCTTTCAAGGACGTAGCTGCTGAGTGCGGCGTGTCTCGTGCAGCCATCCATCAGCGTGTTCAGCACTTGATGGAGGATGGTTTCATCACCGGTAGCGGTTTTGATGTAAACCCTAAAAGCCTGGGTTATTCTACCTGCACTTATGTAGGTTTGAACTTGGAGCGCGGTAATATGTATAAAAAGGTGGTAGAGCGCTTGCAGAACATTCCTGAAATCGTAGAGTGCCACTTTACAACCGGTTCATACACCATGCTGATTAAGCTTTATGCCCGCGACAACGAGCAGCTCATGGATTTGCTCAACAATAAGCTTCAGGCTATCCCTGGTGTGGTTTCTACCGAAACGCTTATCTCTCTTGAGCAGAGCATCAAGCGTGAGATTCCTGTACTTCTCGATGAAGATTAATAAGAGTCTCCATACTTGAGTACGATTTTTAGAAGATCTTGAATCATTATTTTTTGAAAGATAAACAAATGGAAACATTTGACTTAGAGTCGCATCTCCAGGATGCATACTCTAGATTTCCCGAAGCGAAGCATCAGCCTGTAATTGGCCTTACTGCCAATTATGAAGGTATTGATGCTACGCTTCGCGACCGTTATTATAAGCAGGTAATAGCGGCTGGCGGTACGCCAGTCATTATTCCTCCTGTTGCCGATGCTCAGGTCATCGTCAATACCCTGGAGCATCTTGATGGATTGATTCTGACGGGTGGCGGCGACCATAATCCGCTGTGGATGGGCGAAGAGCCTTCTCCCCGTCTTCACAACATCAATCAGGAACGTGATGCTGCCGAACTGATGATTACCCGATTGGCTTTCAACCGCCAGATTCCGATGCTTGGCATCTGCCGGGGCATCCAGACCCTCGCTATTGCGCTGGGCGGAAAGGTGTGCCAGGATATCAAGCAGCTGGTAAAGCACAGCCAAGATGCCGACCGTACCG
The DNA here is from genome assembly GCA_963639495.1 of bacterium. Lineage (GTDB taxonomy): Bacteria > Bacteroidota > Bacteroidia > Bacteroidales > Bacteroidaceae > Prevotella. The sequence goes on from CAVHWE010000042.1 coordinate 4,869, forward strand.
AACCTACCCACATCGTAGAAATCAAGAAAGATTCCACCTTATATAATATATATAATAAGGAGAAGATCTTTGTCAACTCGTTCCACCATCAGGCGGTAAGCGAGCCTGGCAAGCATCTGCGCACCATCGCCAAATCTTCCGACCATATTATCGAGGCTGTAGAGAGTAGCGAATATAAGCAGATTCTCGGTGTGCAATGGCATCCGGAATGGCTGGAAGAAGAAGGATTGAAGATTTTCCAATGGCTGGTTAATCAGGCTAACAACTTTTATGCAGCCAAGCAGTTGCATAAGCGCATCCTTACGCTCGATACCCATTGTGATACTCCGATGTTCTTCCCTCAGGGCATCAAGTTTGATCATCGCGATTCCCGCATTCTGGTTGATCTCCATAAGATGACCGACGGTCATCAGGATGCTACCACGATGGTGGCTTACCTGCCACAGCCTCAGATAGGCGAGAGCTTCAGCAGCAAGGTGGCTTTCGATGTAAAGGGACCTGCGCAGTATGCCGACCTCATCTTCGACAAGATAGAAGAGATTGTGAGCAAGAACAGGCAGTATCTCAGCATAGCCCGCACTCCTGCCGATCTTTATAGCGATAAGCGGAATGGCAGAAAGAGCATCATGCTCGGCATCGAGAACGGTCTCGCCCTGGAGCACGATATCAGTAACGTGAAGCATTTCGCCCAGCGCGGCATCGTTTATATCACGCTCTGCCATAATGGTGATAATGATATCTGCGATAGTGCCCGCGGCTGCAATACCCATAATGGTGTGAGTAGTTTTGGCGAGAAGGTGATTCATGAGATGAACCGTCTGGGCATCATGGTAGATTTGAGTCATGGTGGCGAGAAGAGTTTCTACGATGCACTTGATATCAGCCAGGCGCCTATTGTCTGCAGCCATAGCAGCAGCCGTGCGCTCTGCGATGTGCCTCGCAATCTGACCGATGACCAGATGCGTGCCCTCGCAGCAAAGGGTGGTGTGGCTCATACCACGCTCTATCATGGATTCCTGCGTAAAGAGGGTGAAGCCGACATCATGGACGCTATCGCCCATCTTGAGCATGCCATCGATGTGATGGGTATCGACCACGTAGGTCTGGGTACCGACTTTGATGGAGACGGCGGCATCCGGGGGCTCGCCGACTCTTCCGAACTCATCAATTTCACCCTCCAGCTGTTGCGCCGCAAATATAGCGAGCAGGATATTGTCAAGATTTGGGGAGGCAACTGGCTCAGAGTGATGACGCAGGTGCAGAACTTTAAACATTAATGTTATGACGAAGAAAATGAAGATAATTTTAGGCTTGGTAGTTGCTGCCGGAGTGGTAGCTGGAGCTATCAGCTATAAGAATGCGAACAGTTCGAGTTCGCCTGAGGTTCAGGAAGTAGAGGAAGCAGAGAAACTGAATCCTGTAGGTCCTGCCTTTAATGCCGATTCGGCGTTGGCTTATTGTGCCGCACAATGCGATTTCGGTCCTCGCGTCATGAACAGCGAGGCGCACGACAAGTGTGGCGAATGGATTGTGAGCAAGTTCAAGCAGTTTGGTTGCGAGGTAGAAACCCAGAAGGCTGACCTCAAGGGCTATGATGGTACCATCCTGAAGAATACCAATATCATCGCCCATTACAACCCGAAGGCAGAAACCCGCATCTTGCTCTGTGCCCATTGGGACAGCCGTCCTTGGGCCGACAACGACCCCGACAGTACCAACTGGCGCAAGCCTGTAATGGCTGCCAACGATGGAGCCAGCGGAGTAGCCGTCATGTTGGAGATAGCCCGCCAGCTGCAGGCTGACAAGAAGCTGAATCCTAACATCGGCGTAGATTTCGTATGTTTCGATACCGAAGACTGGGGAACACCTCAGTGGGCTGATGTTCAGGACGATGGCGATACTTGGGCTTTGGGTGCCCAGTACTGGAGCGAGAACAAGCCTGAGGGATATAATCCTCGTTTCGGAATCCTCCTCGATATGGTGGGCGGACAGGGAGCCAAGTTCTATCGTGAAGGCATGTCTATGCAGTATGCCGGTGGCATCGTGAAGAAGGTTTGGGCTGCAGCCCGTCAGGCTGGTTTCGGCTCTTACTTCCCTAAGAGCGATGGCGGAATGATTACTGATGATCATATTCCGGTCAACGAGAAGGCTAAGATTCCTACTGTAGATGTGATTGCTTATTATCCAGACTGTCAGCAGAGCAGTTTCGGTCCTACCTGGCACACCGTGAGCGATGATATGGCTCATCTGGATAAGAATGTGCTTAAGGCGGTTGGTCAGACTATGATTCAGGTGCTTTATACTGAGGAATAGGTCGGCATCTCATTCGAATATAAAAGGAAATGTTCCTAGGAAAAGTTGTTGCTTTTCTTAGGAACATTTCTTTTTTCAGCCTGTTTAAATCTTTGTTCAATGTCTATGAACGAAGATTTCTCCTGCTTGCATCAACAAAAAAACTTAGGTATAAAAGCAATTCCTATTGACTGGAAATGCTTTTATACCTAAGTGTATGAGCTTTCTGAATAAGATGAGCTGGTTAAATCTGCCCCGATTCTACCTGTCTTACCACTCTTTCTGTTAATCTGTCAACGCCGTTCGGGTCGTACTTCTTGTTGAGGCTGGCGCCGAAGAGGCTTGCAAATGCCTGATAGAATCCGGCACGGATAGGACCCAGAAAGGCTTGAATCAGGTGATAAGATGAGGAATTGCACTCACGATACACCAGTTTGATGCAGAGTTTACCCTGTGCATAGGTGAGTTTCTTCATCCTAGGGGTATATTCCTGTTTAATATCTTTCTCCACCAGTTTCATGTGTGCATCCTTCGCCTTCTTGTTAGGCAGCGTTTCCAGATAATCACCCGTTTCGATGATAATCTTTCTTACCTCTTTGGCTATCGGCAGCACCTTCTTGATGTTGTATACCAAACGGTTGTAAGCCATTCGCTCCTTGGCGTTCTTGAATACCGGCTGCGGATAAACGTACACGTTGTTCACCTGAACATATTGCACGCTGTCATGATCCAGGAGCACTTTTCCTACCTTCACCATCGGTTCAAAGGTAGGGGCATCCATGTCCACCTCCCTGTCTTCAGGGTTGTCGCCATCGTTCTGCGCCATGGTTTGCAGGGTGATGCAGAATAGCATCGCCAGTAAAAAGCATATTTTCTGTTTCATGTAAATCTCCTCAAAGTTCTTTGTCCAGCTCCTTTTCTTCGTGGAGCTTCTTCTATATATAAAGAGGTGTAAGCCCCTTTGTGTTACTAATTACGCCGCAAAATTACAGATTATTTCTCAATTTGAGAAAGATTCTTGGCTTTTTCTTTCTCTTTTTCAGATTTTAGCAGTAACTTTGTCTTAATTTAATAAATGAAGTGCCTACTACAGATGAAGCATGCTCATTCCATAACCTCCCTCTTGTTGAAACTGTTTCTCGTAGGCAGCTCCCAAATCTTCTGTGCTTCATGGGCTCCTGCCCAATCTCTTTCTCTTTCAGAACAGGGCGTCGCGCCAGAAGATTCTCTTTCCGCTTCGCCACCCTGGCAGCAACTGCTGTCCGATCTTTCTGCATCCGAAGATTTCGAGCAAGTAGCCTGGCAGGACTATGAAGAAGATTTGGAGGAGATGGCTCAGCATCCCGTCAATCTGAATACGGCAACGAGAGAAGAACTGGAGCGCATGCCGTTTCTTACCGCATCGCAGGTAGAAGACATCCTGTTCTATATCTACCGCTATGGAGAGCTGAAGAGCCTGAGCGAGCTTAGCCTGATAAGCAGCATCGGCTGGTATCAGCGCCAACTGATGAGTTGTTTCTTCTATGTGGCTGATGACCGGAGCAAGTCGGCTTTCCCCAGTCTTAAAAACATCGCCCAGTATGGCAAGCACGAGGTGATGGGCATGCTGAAGGTTCCTTTTTATGAGCGTAAGGGCGATGCAAGCGGAACCGACGGTTATCTGGGCTATCCTTATAAGCACGGACTGCGCTACCAGTTTCGCTACGGCAATTCCGTCAAACTTGGGTTCGTGGCTTCTCAGGATGCCGGCGAACCATTCTTCGGAGGCAGGAACACGATGGGTTACGACTTCTATTCCTTCTATCTTCAAGTAAAGAACCTGGGCAGATGGAAGAATATCACCCTGGGCAGATACAGACTGAACGAAGGATTGGGACTGATACTCAATAACGATTTCGGCTTCGGCAAGCTCTCTGCCCTCACCTCCTTGGGCAGATCATCTTCCTGCATCATCCGTGGTCATTCTTCCCGTTCTTCAGCTAATTATCTGCAAGGCGCAGCAGCTACCTATACCTTATTAAAAGGTTTGGAACTGACCGGCTTTCTTTCTTATCGCCAGATAGATGCTACGCTTTCTGCTGACGGCGGGGGCATCAAAACCATTCTGAAGACCGGTCTGCATCGCACGGTGAATGAGATAGCTAAACAGAAGGTAGCATCTAATACGCTTGTGGGAGGCAACATCAGTTACCAAAGTCAGGGCTGGCACACCGGAGCTACCGCTTTTTATACCTCTTTTTCCCTGCCGCTCACGCCCAATAAAAGCCAGCTTTACAAGCGTTTTGCTCCAGAGGGGAATGCCTTCTGGAATGCCAGCATCAGCTATGGTTACATCTCCCATCGCCTCACCCTCTCCGGCGAAACGGCTACGGGCGATTGCGGTTCCATAGCCACGCTCAATGCTGCCTCATATCTCTGTTCCGACCATTTCACGCTCATGGCTCTTCACAGGTTCTATTCTGCCCGTTACTATTCTCTCTTCAGCAACAGCTTTTCCGAGGGGAGCGATGTGCAGGATGAAAACGGCGTATATCTGGGCTTTACCTGGATTCCTGCCCATCATTGGAGCATCACAGCCTGCAGCGATTTCGCCTATTTCGCCTGGCCTAAGTATCAGACCAAGGAGAGTACACAGAGCTGGGATAATCTGCTGAATATCCTCTTCCAGCCCTCCAGAGTGCTGACGGTAGGAGGAAGGTTCCGCTATAAGGATAAGGCGGGAACCACAACCGGCCGTCTGCGCCTCTATGCCACAATAGCTCAAAAACGATGGAGCGCCAAAACCAGTTTCGACTATACGATGAGCCAGACAGAAAGCGCAATGAAGAATGAGGGCGATGAACTTAGTAAAGGCTATATGGTGAGCGAGCATATAGGATGGGAATGGAAATGGAAGAAGCAGTTGAAAGGAACGTTGAGAGGCTGCCTGGGCTATTTTCATACTTCCGATTTCGCCTCCCGTATCTATGTTTATGAGCCCGGTCTGCTCTATCAGATGAGTTTCGGCAGCTACTACGGCGAGGGCATCCGTTATGCCTTGGTGGCACGCTCAGAGATAGGTTCCCATCTGCTGCTTATCGCCAAATTGGGTACAACCGATTATTTCGACCGCTCTCACATCTCTTCTGGTTTGCAGGAAATCTCCCGCTCTTCGCAAACCGATCTGGAGATACAGGTAAAGTGGAAATGGTAAGGAAGAATGGAGAAAAACGGGAAATATATATGCAGAATAAAAAATATTAAGCGTTTTTCTTGTTTAAATAGAAAAAATGAGTTACTTTTGCATCAGAATAAATACTAGCGTTTAAATGAAGATATTGATAGTTATCCCTTGTTATAACGAGGAAGAAGTGCTGCCTAAGACCTTGGATGTGCTGGGGGCATTAATCAGAAAGATAAAGAAAGAGACTGATGCCGACACAGAACTGCTTCTTGTCGACGATGGCAGTCGTGACCATACTTGGCAGATGATTTCGGATGCTGCCAAGGAACACGGGTATGTGCATGGCATCAAACTGTCGCATAACCGAGGCCATCAGAATGCGCTCTGGGCAGGAATGGAGGCAGCTGTGGATCATTGTGATGCGATGGTAAGTATCGATGCCGACCTGCAGGATGATGAGAATGTAATCATCGATATGGTGCGCCAGGTGCAGGAAGGCAAGGATATCATCTATGGTGTGCGCAAGGAGCGCAAGACCGATACCTTCTTTAAGCGCTTTACCGCCCAGGCTTTCTATAAACTGATGCAGAGTGTGGATAAGGATACGGTATATAATCATGCCGATTTCCGCATGATGACCAACCGCACGCTTGCGGCTCTGATGCAGTATCCTGAGCGCAATCTTTTCCTTAGAGCCATCGTCCGCCAGTTGGGTTACCGTGAGGGATTCGTCTATTACGACCGCAAGGCTCGTGAGGCGGGTGAGAGCAAGTATCCGTTTACCAAGATGCTGAGTTTCAGCATAGATGGCATCACCTCGTTCTCTGTAGCCCCTTTAAGATTCATCACCTTCCTGGGACTGGCGATGACTTTGGTGTCTTTCATCATGATTATCTTTGCCTTGGTAGAATATTTCCAGGGCAAGACTATCCAGGGTTGGACCTCCATGCTCGTTTCCATGTGGTTTATCGGAGGCATCATCACCACGGGTGTAGGTATCACGGGCATCTATATCGGCAAGATTTATACCGAGGTGAAGCGCCGCCCTCGATACTTTATAGAAGAAAGAGTATAATTTAAAGAATATAAGAAGAATATCAATTTGATAGATACAAAAATAGCATCGGGATTATAAGTCTCGATGCTATTTCTGTATCTAATCATTAATCATTAATCACTAATCACTAATAACTAATCACTAATCACTAACCACTAATCATTAATCACTACTCACTACTCATTTGTTGAGTGCGATATTGGCGCTTGTCTTCACAAACCGGTAGAAGCCAACCTTGTTGTGCCATTCTACCGTCTTTCTTACTTCCCAAACCTTCTGGAAGGTATAGTCCTTACCATATTTTTCAAGGAAGTCAGGCATGTGTTCTTCCGGAATCATCAGCACACCATCCTGTGGCAGCACCTTGTCAAACTGTTGGATCTTATCGCCCAGATAGAAGTTGAGGCTGAAGAAATGCAGCATATCTACCGCTATATAAGAATAGAGTTTGCTGGTATCAAACTTCTTCTCGATAACTGGCGCCAGATGCTTATCTGCCTTCGTGTTGAGCACAGGTGGCTGCAGACTGGAGTCGAGCATCAGGAAGAGTCCAACGATGGTGGCAAGAGTATACGAAACAATATTGCCTGAATTCTTCTTTCTGAGTGACCGGAAGATGAGGTAAACTCCCTCCAAAGTGATAACCATAAAGATGCTGCATGGGATGAGCAAATCGTTGCTTTCGAGCGCATGGAGCATGGCGATGTTATCTACGGCATGCTTGCCGTGGAAGATGCTGTCAGGCACCCATCCCTTTTTTACCACCAGCAGGGCGATATTGAGAATCAGAGTTATCGTAGCAATCACTCCGGCATAAACCTTCAAGGCTCCCATCTTCTCCTTCATCATCCACACGATATATTCGGCGATGAGATAGGCCATGAACGGATAGCATGGCAGCAGATAGACGCTGCGCTTGCTCTTAGGGATGCAGTAGAAGAAGAGCACCAGAAGGAAGGCGAGCCAGGTGAACACCTGCAGCGGAGTAGCCTTCTTCGCATTCTCCAGGAAACGGGTCTTCGAGAACTTCTTCCATGGCAGAATGAAGAGCGAGAACAATAATAATAAGGTGTAAGGCAACCAGCCCGTGATGAGGGTAAGCAGGTTGTACCACGCCGGATTCTCATGCGATTCGTATACCATCTTGCCGGTAAAGCGGTCGATGTTCTCTTCCTTCACCAGGCGCAGGAACTCGTCGCCAACTTGCAGATAGGCTGCATAATACCAGCAGAATGGGATGATGAGCGAGAGCAGGGCGGTTAAAGCCATGCGCCATACGATGCCCCAGAAGTTCTCGCGCTGGGTAAGCATGAATACGCCCATCACGAAGCAAGGCAGAATGATGCCCACAGGACCTTTGGTAAGCGTAGCGCCACTCATGCAGAGGATAGCGAGCCAAGGCAACTGGTGCTTTCCTTTCTCCCACCAGCGGTAGAGCAGATACATGGCTCCCACCATGAAGGCGGTGTTCACCATATCTACACGGCAGTTCATACCCGCACGGTGCACCTCGAAAGCGGTGAGCGTAAGGATGGCTGCGATGAGGCTGGTCTGGGTATCCTTGCGCTTGGCATAGAACACGAAACCGCCGATGGTCATCAATACCAGCGATACGGCAGACGGCAGGCGTGAGGTGTACTCATTCACATGGCCGATGAAGAGGCTGAAGAAGGCGATGCACCAGTGGAAGAATGGCGGTTTGTAAGGGATATCACCTCCGTTGTTGATAGGCAGAATCCAGTTGCCATGTTCCAGCATGGTGTAGGCAACCACAGCCTCGCGCGGCTCTCCTTTGGTATTGAAATCGGTGAGTCCGAGGAACGGAATCATCATCACGATAGCCAGGATGATGATGAGCCATAGGGCTTTGTTGTACTTGATGTTCATGTCTTATCGAAGTCTTATTATGTTATTTTGGCTGCAAAGTTACATATAATTATTCGTTTATAGACAGAATAAGGCAGGAAATTTTGCTTTTATTGGGATATAATTATTAACTTTGCACCCGATTTCTAAAGTAGAATAAAAATGAAACGATATTTTAAGGCTTTTGGGTATCTCCTTTCGGTGCATGTATTGGCATTGCTGGTGATGACTCTGTTCAGATTGGTAGAATTCATCGCCCTGCATGGCATGATAGTGGATGCAGAGGCGAGTAGGGTAATGGCGTTTGTCAAGGGTGTATGGTTTGACAATGTCATCGCTTGTTATATTTCGGTATTGCCTGTGGCTGTGCTCCTGATAGCTGCCAGCCTGGGGTGGTGTCATCGCCGTTTGCTGCGTGGCATCAACATCTGGTATGCGGCATGGTTTGCCATCGCCTTCATGCCTTCTGCAGCCAATACCCCTTATTTCCAGTATTTCTTCAAGAACATCAATTCCAGCATCTTCGGGTGGTTCGGCTATGTGGCCACCACATCGGGCATGCTCTTGCAGGAGTCTTCCTACTGGCTCTATATCGCCCTCTATTTCGTGTTCACGGGGGCGTTTATCTATGCGCTCGTCCGTCTGCGCCGCTACTTCGAGGGGCTCTTCCAGTTGCCTAAGGATAATATGCATCTGGTGCTGGTTGTCAGCCGTTTCCTTATTTCTGCTGCGATGATAGGTGCCTGTCTCTTCGGCATCCGTGGCAGAATGGGCTATAACCCTATCAAGGTGAGCCAGGCTTACTATTGCGAGGATTCTTTCCTCAACCAGCTTGGCATCAATCCGGCATTCAATCTTCTAACTTCTGCGCTCGACGATATGCGCAAGGAGAATAAGGAGTTGCATCTCATGCCATACGCTGAGGCTATCACGAATACCCGCCAGTGGCTCGGTATCACGGGAAAGGTGGATAGCACGAATATTCTGAAGCGTGAGGTGGTAAATGATTCCCTGGTGATCAAGATGGGGCAATCTTCTGCAAAGAAGAATCATCCTAACGTGGTGGTGATACTGATGGAGTCGATGTCGGCAAACCTGTTGGGTACTTTCGGCAATCAGCAGCCGCTCACCCCAACGCTCGATTCGCTCTACAATCATTCCCTGGCGTTCACCCACTTCTATAGTGCCGGCATCCATACCAACCATGGTATGACGGCTACGCTCTACAGCTTCCCTGCTCTCATGTTCCGAAACCTGATGAAGGGAACGGTAACTCCACGCCGCAAGGGTATCGCCACGGTGTTGAAGAAGTATGGCTACGAGAACATGTTCTTCATGACCCACGAGGCGCAGTATGACAACAT
>CAVHWE010000043.1:0-14303 GCA_963639495.1 bacterium
GTTTGCCAGCATCGACAGTGGGAGTTGATGTCATTCCGAAACACTCCTGAAGCCGCACACTCAGAACCGGGGCTTCTGCTCCCAGGCGATAATCGATGCGGATGTTGCTGCCCGATGGCACACGGATGTGGGTGGGAGCAAGGCGGTCTATCTCCTGCTGAAGCTCATAAGGAAGGATGTTCCAAAGGATTTCGCACAGGTTGAGTTTCTTCAGCTCTGTAACAGAAGTCTTCATCTTACCACCTTCTTCGAGATAGAAAGGGAGCCACGCTTGGGCTGTTGACTGGAGATGCTCCGTTGAAAGGTCGGGAATCTCCAACTCCGGATGCCACTCAGCTACTTGCGCTACGCGCTGTTGCAGACGATGAACCGATTCGTTCCAATCGAACATGCTGAGTCCGTCTTTTCTGGCAGCTTCGCAGATAATATTAGAAACAGTCTCTCGGTTGGCATTCTGTATCGGCTTGCTGTCTATGACGAGTGCTCCTATCCGTGTTTCCTGTTGCATCTTTACCTCCAGCGCTTTACTGTTCCAGGAAATATTTTCACAGGTTTGTGCCGGCAAGTTCTTCCAGTTGACAGGGGCTGAGAGAAATACCCTTCCTTTCCGTCCCTGCCCAGAATTGGATGATGAGGTTGAAGCGAGGTTGAGTGATGCGATGGCAAGCCATTCGTTTGCTGCCATGCTGTCGCACGGGTCGATGAAAATCGTGTTGCCATTCGACATCTTGAAGTTACCCGCATGGTCGGTGGCATGGGCGATGCGCTCAGGGTAGGCTAGGGCGATGAGATGGCCCACTTCCTCAGCATCAATTGGGTCGTTGTCTTCCCTGATGCGCAGCATCTTCCTGTATTCCTGGGCAATCTGAGCGATACGTGCCCAGCGACCCAGATTCTTCTTGCTGCGCGCGGAGCGGAGGAGTGAAAGGCGGAGCGTCATGTCAGAATCCTCATTTTCACCCATCGGATCTTTCTCTTCCAGCAGAGCAGCAATGTCGCAGGCCAGGGCTTGGCTCGCTGGAGAATCGCTGCTGATCATCATCTTGGCAATGCGCGGATGACAAGGAAGTTGAGCCATTCTGCTGCCTTCTACGGTGATGCTGCCACTGAGAGCGTGAGCATCATGATCAGGAGTGAGGGCGTTGAGCGACATAAGAAGTTGCTGTGCCAATACGAGGTTGCCCTTGGGAGGAAGGGTGAGCCAAGGCAGCAGTTCCGGTTTGTTTTCGCCGAAAGCTGCAATGTCGAGAACCATGGAAGAGAGATCTGCATCCAGTATTTCGGGCAGCCGTTGTTCTGGCATCAGATGTTCCGAGGTCTGTGTCCAAAGCCGGTAACATACGCCTGATGTTATTCTGCCCGCACGCCCCCTTCGTTGCGTAGCCATGTCCTGACTGATACGAACGGTTTCGAGATGACTCAAGCCTGTACGGGCATCATAAACCAGTTTTCGGCATAGTCCGGAATCCACAACGATTCGTACCCCTTCGATGGTGAGAGAAGTTTCGGCGATAGGAGTGGCCAATACGATTTTTCGTTTACCCGGTTTGGAAGGAGCGATTGCGAGTCGCTGCTTTTCTGGCGAGAGGTTACCGTAGAGTGGATAGATTTCCGTTGAAGATAAGGCAGAACGAAGCAGTTCTTCGCATTTCATGATTTCTCCCTGTCCCGGCAGAAAGGCAAGAATGTCGCCTTCCTGATTTCTGAAAGCCTGACAGATAGTGGCTGCCATTTCCTGCGCTACCTGATATCTGTCTATGTCGTGGTCTGCATAAATGGTTTCTATCGGAAACATTCTGCCTTTACTCTCGATAAGCGGAGCCTGAAGTGACTGACAGATGATAGAAGCATCGATTGTTGCTGACATGATAATGAGCTTCAGGTCGGGGCGGATGATTTCCTGTGTTTGCCGGGCCAGCGCTAACGCCAGATCGGAATTGATGCTGCGCTCATGAAACTCATCAAAGATGAGGCACGAAACTCCTTCGAGTGTAGCATCATTGACCAGCATTCGGGTGAGAATGCCCTCGGTAAGGACTTCGATGCGTGTTTCATCCGAAACCTTGCTTTCGAATCTTACCCGATAGCCGATGGTTCTTCCCACGGGTTCTCCCAGAATCTGCGCCATCCGTTCGGCTATCTGGCGAGCAGCCAGGCGGCGCGGTTCGAGCATCAGAATCTTACCCTGACTTTTAAGATGATCATGGATGAAGTCTTCCAATGCCTGATCACTCATGCCCCGCAGAATGGTGAGCGGGAGGAGGGTAGATTTACCGGCTCCGGGAGGAGCTGTAATAACAAGGTTAGCCGACTCCATCAATGCTTCATTGACAGAGTCGGCTATCTGGTAAGCTGGCAGATGACCAGCCTGCTGTTCTATTCTATCTAAGTTCATTTCTTCTTATTTCACAAACTTCAGATTTCTTTTATTTCACAAATTTCAGAATCTCTTTACTCTTTCTGCCCTTTTTGGCAGGAATCGGCATGAAGCCTTCTGTGAGTCCTGTTTTATCTGTCATAGTCTGGAAAACAGAGGCGGCATAGGAAGAGAGTTTTTTCTCTGCCAGTTCTTGCTTGATAGCATCCTCATCATAATCATCTGCGTAGAGCAGAGTGTGCAAATCGTCAAGATATTTTTGCGGAATATTCTGATGCGGCATGCGGCTTTTTATCTGCATGATTTGTGCGATGATTGCCTGCTTGGTCTGGGCAGCGATAGCTTCTGCCTTTTGCTGCTCGAAGGCTGCCAGCGTCTCCTCATCCGTCTCCTGCCAATTCTGTATCATGGCTTCGGTAGTGGTAAGATGACTGTAGCCTGCATAGCGAATCAGGGCGATGTGCTTGTTCCAACCCTTCTTTTCGAGATAGCTTTTCTCCATAGGTGTAGTAGCTACTACGAGGTTAGCTTTGGCGTACATGGCTTTCTGATACATAGCCTGTTGCAGCGAACGCTTCAAGTAAGGGTTATTGCAGTTTCGCTCAGAAATATCGCCAAGTGGACAAACGATGTAGGGAATGTCCATCTGCTTAGCTTTCTTGGCTATCTGGGCTCCCTGCCATGTCCATGCTCCGATAATCAATACAATGTCGGCATCAACCAGACTGTTGGTTATGTCGAGCTGCTTATTCAAGGCTTCGATGTATGGAAGATACATCTTCAGCAACTTCTTATGGTTGGAAATGAACAAATATACTTTCATCGTTCTGTCGGTTATTTTTAACTGTTATTATTTCTGATAGACTGTTGCTTCCTTTAACCCTGTCTAGAGTTTATGAGAAGTGAAATCGTTTTTGTCAGCACGCCAGTAGCGCAACTTGGTAGCCAGATTTCTCCAGATAATTCCATATTCGAAGAATGGCAGTTTGAACATCGCTATTCCGTCATCAAAGTGTTTGATTGCCTTGTTGGCTATCAGCATTCTCACGATGAACAGCAGGAGGAAACTGAAACCAACGCATCCTGTAAGAATCCAATTCTTCATGAGGATAGAGTAGGCCGCTACAGCCAGCGTTGCTATCAGGCTGAGATGCGGCAGGAGATGGTCGAAGAACATGAGGGTTCGCATGGAACCGGCTCTTTCCAGACTCTTGCGTGAAGCCTGCAGATAGAGGTGGGCATTGTGCCAGCTCTTGCTCGATGGTGCTTCACGGATGAGCCATGCATCGCAATCAAGTTCTGTAGCTGTATCGCCACAATGTGCATACTTGTTGACAAGAAAATCGTATTCGCCACGAACATATTCCAGGTTGCCCTGATAGCCCTGTTCCTTCATGAAGTCGCTCTTGCGGAAGGCCACGTTTGGCATGTGGCTGCGATAACCATAGGTCTGTTGGGCACGGCGTAACACATAGTAAGCCTTGCGGATGCTGTCGAAACGGCGCACGCTCTTGGTTTCCTCATCAAGGGCTACATATCCCAATACCAGATGGTTAGGGTCCTGACATTGACGGGCCATGGTTTGCAGCCACTTGTCGTTGCTTGGGCGGCAATTAGGCTCTGTCAGAATAATCCATTCATGTTTGGCAGCTTTCACACCCAGTGTAATCTGCAATTTTTTGCGGCTCATGTAGCGTGAACTCTCAGGAATATAAGTATAATAAAGGTGAGGGTTCTCGGCAGCAATGCGCTTCAGGAAATCCTGTGTTTCGCCATCTGTACTCTGGCAGACTACGATTACCTGATAGTCGGCAGCATACTGCTGACGCAGGAACATGGGGAGATTCCTCTCCAGTTCTGCAAGATTATCGTGTGCGGTAATGAGTATGCTGACAGGAGGTTGATTCTCTGCCGTTTCTGTTTTTTGAAAGCGCAACGAGCGCAGAAATGGATTTATCAGCGATCCGAGAACCGCCAATAAAACCACCACTGCGCCTGTTATTATAGTAGTTGTACTAATGATCATCATTTTCTTTTTCTCGTAATCTAGAAAGTTAGAGAAAGGAGAATCCTATAAACTCTTAACTTTTAACTTTCAACTATATTAAAAGTCTTCTGTAATATAACCCTTTGGTAACTGGCGGCAGTTATACTGGCTCGCCATGATCTCACCATAGGCTCCAGCTGAGCGGAGTGCGATGAGGTCGCCGCGATGGGCTTTGTTGATGTCGACAGCCTTGCCGAAGACATCGCTAGATTCGCAGATAGGACCTACTACGTCGTAAGTTTCTACAGGTTCATCGCTTGAGATGTTCTCAATCTTATGGTAAGCCTGATAGAGAGCTGGACGGATGAGGTCAGTCATTCCTGCATCCACGATGGCAAACTGCTTAGCTGTGCCCTGCTTGATGTAGAGCGTCTTGGTGATGAGAGAACCCATCTGACCTACTACAGCACGACCCAACTCGAAGTGAAGCTTCTGACCATCACGCAACTTCAGTTTCTTAGCGTATGTATCGAAATAATCCTTGAAATCAGGGATTGGCTGTCGGTTTGGATGGTTATAGTCAATGCCCAGTCCGCCTCCCACATTGATGTTCTTCACAACGATGTGATGTGCTTCAAGTTGGTTCTGAAGTTCGTTGATACGGTTGCAGAGTGCCTCGAAATCGCCCATGTCGAGAATCTGGCTTCCGATGTGGAAGTGCAGTCCGAGGAACTGGATGTTCTTCATCTTGGCTGCTTCTTCGATAACAGATTCCATGTCGCGCATGGCAATGCCGAATTTGTTTTCTGCCAGACCTGTTGTGATGTTAGCATGCGTATGGGCACCTACATCCGGATTGATGCGGAAACAAACCTGCGCAATCTTATTCTGTTTTTCAGCCAGTTCGTTAATGATTTCCAACTCCGGAATGCTCTCAACATTGAAGCAGAAGATGCCTTTCTCCAATCCGAGGTTGATTTCCCAATCGCTCTTGCCTACACCAGCGTAAACGATCTTGCTGGCTGGGAATCCGGCTTTGATGGCTGCCTGAATTTCTCCTCCGCTCACACAGTCAGCTCCTAAACCAGCCTGACAGATGATATTGAGCACCTTAGGGTTGGCATTTGCCTTCACGGCATAGTGTACTTCAAACCCCTCGTGTTTGCCAGCTTCTTCGTTGATGGTCTTCAAAGTCTGGCGCAACACATTGGTGTCGTAATAGTAGAACGGAGTCTGTATCTCCTGAAACTTATCTATCGGAAATGTACCTTTCATTTCGCTTAATCTTAAATTAATACCTTATTATAGTCAAATTAGAATATCCAATTGATTGTAAATCAGAATATCCAACGAAGAGTGGACAGGAAGCATTACATACGAATTCTTCACTCTTCACTCTTCGTTCTTCACTTAGATTACTTCTCGAACAATACGTTGCTCAAGTTCTGCAATGCCTGCTTCTTATCTTTCTCTCTGATGAGGAATGAGATGTTGTAGTTAGAACCACCATAAGAAATCATGCGTACAGGAATGTTCTTCATCGCATCGGTAGCGATGGTCTCGAAGCCAACGTTGCTCCAGTCCAAATCACCTACAACGCAGATGATACACATGTCTGAATCTACAGTTACTGTACCATATTTCTTCAGTTCGTTTACGATGTCGTTAAGATGAGAATCATTATCAATACTCATGCTGACACCCACCTCA
This sequence comes from bacterium, assembly GCA_963639495.1. GTDB lineage: Bacteria > Bacteroidota > Bacteroidia > Bacteroidales > Bacteroidaceae > Prevotella. The sequence continues at coordinate 6,075 of CAVHWE010000043.1, forward strand.
GAAGTGGCAATCATATCAATTGGAGTCTGATAGCTCTCGAAGATTTCGAATACCTTGCGGAGGAAACCTGTAGCGAGCAACATGCGGCTACTCTTGATCTTGATGGCTGTGATGTTGTCCTTGGCAGCAACAGCCTTGATCTTGCCGCGTACGATGACATTGTCGATGATTGTACCGTCGGCCTTAGGATCCATGGTGTTCTTCAAGCGTACAGGGATGCCTGCATACTTAGCTGGCTGAACACAGGTAGGGTGGAGGATCTTGGCACCGAAGTAAGCCAACTCAGCAGCCTCCTCGAAGTTCAACTGGCGGACAGCTTCAGTGTGCTCTACGACACGAGGGTCGTTGTTGTGCATTCCGTCGATATCGGTCCAGATTTGAATCTCTTCAGCTGGGAGAGCTGCACCGATAAGAGATGCGGTGTAGTCGCTACCGCCACGCTGCAGATTGTCAACCTCGCCGTATGCGTTGCGGCAGATGAATCCCTGAGTGATGTAAATCTGATAGTCCTGGTTCTGCTCCATGATAGCAGCCAACTTCTCCTTGATGTACTGAGGGTCTGGTTCTGCGTTCTTGTCTGTGCGCATAAAGTCTAATGCGTTGAGCAATACCGCCTTTACACCCTGTTCCTTCAAGTAGTTTACAACCATGTTGGTGCTCATCATCTCGCCCTGAGCCACGATGCTCTTCTCCTCAAAAGAAGTGAAGAGGTCTTTGGTGAATGAGCGGAGATAGTTGAATTCGCCCTGCAAGAACTCACGAGTCGTATTTTTCATCTCCTCGGTAGAGTAGAGTTCTTCTACATGCTGCATGTATTTCTTCTCCAAGTTGTTGATTACCTCGTTGGCGCCCTCTGGATTCTTCTTGTAAAGATAGTCAGAGATCTCAACGAGAGAGTTTGTTGTACCGCTCATCGCAGACAATACGATGAAAGTTGGTTCACCTGATTCTGTAACCAAAGAGGCTACTCCCTTCATGCGCTCTGGTGAGCCTACAGAAGTACCTCCGAATTTCATTACCTTCATAGTCGTAATTTTATTTAATTATTTTACTTAATTATCTTCTCCATCCTCTGTGAGGTCGATGTGGTTGTACTCGTTGGTTACGTCGTAGAGCACACCTTCCTTACAGCGGTAAACGATGCCTGGGAATTTGTCGAGCATCGGGATGTTATGGGTTGTCATCACAACAGCTGTGCCTTGTTTGGTGATGTCTTTCAGCAGACTCACGATGTTGCTGGCAGTCTCTGGGTCGAGATTGCCTGTAGGCTCATCGGCGATGATGATTTTTGGATTATTGAGAATGGCGCGGGCGATGGCTACACGCTGCTGCTCACCACCTGAGAGCTCATGAGGCATCTTGTCGATTTTATCAATCATGCCTACTTCGTTGAGCACCTCTTCGATACGCTTTTCTCTGTCTTTTTTGTTTTTCCAGCCTGTTGCCTTGAGTACGAATTCAAAGTTCTTGCGAACGGTGCGGTCGTGTAGCAGCTGGAAATCCTGAAAGATGATTCCCAATTCCTTGCGCAGAGCCGGAATCTCCTTTCGCCTGATAGTTTTGAGGTCTCTGCCGAGAATTTCAGCCTTCTCGGTTTCGCCTTCTACAAGGTCTAGTTCGCAATAAAGTGTCTTTAATAGCGAACTTTTACCAGAGCCGACTTTTCCAATAAGGTAGGCGAATTCTCCTTCGTCAATATGAAAATTGATGTTTTGGAGCACGCACTTGTCGGCCTGATATATGCTGACGTTCTGATAATCTATTAACATCTTCTATTTTTTCTCCTTAATGTTGGTTTGTTATTTCATTTCGCCCTTACTCTTGGCAACGCGGCGTTTCTTATCCCATTCCGGATCGTGACGCATCTGAAGTTCTTTCACTACATCTTCTATTCTCAAGCCCTTGCTTGTGAGCAGAACGATGAGGTGATAGAGAAGGTCTGAACTCTCGTAAATGAGTTTCTCGTTGTTGCCGTTTGTGGCTTCGATAATGGTTTCAACAGCTTCTTCTCCAACCTTTTGTGCCATTTTGTTAACGCCTTTCTTGAAGAGGCTGGTAGTGTAGCTTCCCTCTGGCATTTCTTCGTGGCGCTTGTTGATGAAATCCTGAAGTTCTGAGAGGAAGAGGATTGGGTTGAGTGTATTCTCTTCTGCCCAGCAGGTGTCTGTACCTTTGTGGCAGGTTGGACCATCTGGGTGAACCTTAACCAGCAAGGTGTCGTTATCGCAGTCGTTCTGAATGCTAACGAGATTCAGAAAGTTTCCTGATGTTTCACCTTTTGTCCAGAGGCAGTTGCGTGAACGGCTCCAGAATGTTACCTTTTTGGTTGCTATTGTCTTATCGTATGCTTCCTGATTCATGAAGCCAAGCATCAAGACGTTCTTTGTAACTGCGTCTTGGATGATGGCAGGAACCAGTCCGCCTAATTTTTCGAAATCTATTTCCATTTTATCTTGTTTTTATTTTCTTACATTATTATATTCACGTGTCTCAGTATCCTTACGTGTTCTATATTCTCACGTTGATTCCTTCTTCTCTCAGGTATTTCTTGAGGTCAGGAATGGCAATCTCGCCAAAGTGGAACACGCTGGCTGCCAGGGCAGCATCTGCCTTGCCTTGGGTGAAAGCATCGCGGAAATGCTCCATCTTTCCAGCACCTCCTGAGGCGATGATAGGAATGCTTACTTCTTCAGCTAGACGGGCGAGGGCCTCGTTTGCGAATCCCTGTTTCACACCGTCATGATCCATACTGGTAAAGAGAATTTCACCGGCACCCCGGTCGGCTACTTCCTTTGCCCAGTCAAACAATCCTAGTTCCACCCGTTCTCTTCCGCCTTTTACATAACAGTGCCAGCCGTCAGAATCGAGACGTGCATCAATGGCGCATACGCAAACCTGTGAGCCATAATGGTTGGCAATTTCATCGATGAGCTCCGGATGTCGGATGGCAGCACTGTTGATGCTAACCTTGTCAGCTCCTGCGTTGAGCAGGCGGTCAACATCTTTGAGTTCATTGATTCCACCTCCCACAGTAAATGGGATATTGATTTCGGCAGCCACACGGGTTACCATATCCGTAAAGGTTTTGCGCTCTTCGAAACTCGCTGTAATATCGAGGAATACGAGCTCATCGGCTCCAGCATCGCTATAAGCTTTTCCCAGTTCTACCGGGTCACCAGCGCTGCGAAGGTTTACGAAATTGGTTCCCTTTACCGTCTCGCCGTTCTTTACATCAAGACAAGGAACGATTCGTTTAGCTAATCCTTTGTTACTTTGAACTTTGACCATTGAACTTTGAACTTTATGATTACTTAACTCCTAACTATAAACTTTTTGACTGTCAACTATTAACCATTAACAAGTTTGTCAACGTCGATTTTCCCTTCGTAGAAAGCTTTTCCAAATACTACGGCAGGAATTCCTGCAGTTTCCAATGCTTCGATGTCTTCGTTGCAACTCACTCCGCCTGAGGCGATAAGATGCAGTTGAGGGTAGGCAGCCATTACTTCTTTATAGAGTTCTATGGCAGGTCCCTGCAGCGTTCCGTCTTTGCTGATTTCTGTGCAGAGAACATAGCGTACTCCTTTATCGATGTACTTTTTCAGGAAAGGAAGGAGATCTTCAGAAGAATCTTCTTTCCATCCGTTGATAGAAATCTTACCGTTTCTTACGTCGGCTCCCAGAATCAGGCGGTCGGCTCCATACTTGTCCAGCCATTGCATGAAGAGTTCAGGATTGGTGACGGCAATGCTGCCCACTGTAACCATGCTTGCTCCCGCAGCAAAAGCTTTCTCAATATCTTCTTCGGTCTTGATTCCGCCACCGAAATCAACCACGAGAGAGGTTTCTGTGGTAATGGCCTTCAACACCGCATCATTTACGATGTGCTTTGACTTGGCTCCATCGAGGTCTACTACATGAAGGCGTTTGAAGCCCATCTGCTCAAACTGTTTTGCAACCTCGGCAGGATTGTCATTGTAAACCTTCTTCTGGTCGTAATCGCCTTTTGTAAGACGAACACACTGGCCATTTATCAAGTCGATAGCTGGAATTAATTCTATCATATTAGTATTTACTCTTTTATTTTATCTCTAAAAAGTTCTTTAAAATCTGTTCTCCCACCTTTCCGCTCTTTTCCGGATGGAACTGGCAGGTATAGAAATTATCTTTGTGGAGCGATGCGCTATAAGGAAGAATGTATTCTGCCTTGGCAATGGTCTCCTCGCAGAGTGGCACATAATAACTATGTACGAAATAGGAGTAGGGATGAAGCAGCGCATCAGCGGTAGACTTATCTGAGTCAGAATCCATTCTGTTTCCGAACCCCTTATAAAGGTCAGTCTTCAAATCATAGATTTCATTCCAGCCCATAGCAGGCACCTTGTCTTCGTGCTTCTGGGGTTGGAATCGTTTCACGTCAACATCAAAGATTCCGATGCAGTCTACGTCACCTTCTTCAGAATGGCGGCACAAGAGTTGCTGTCCCACACAAATGCCCAGGACGGGTTGCTTCAAGTCTTTGATTACTTGATCAAGCTGATGAGCCTTCAGATATTCCATTGCTTCTTTTGCCTGACCTTGTCCCGGGAAGAGCACACGGTCTGCCTTTTGGAGCATTTCTGCATCATCTGTAAGTACAGGTTCGATGCCTAAACGCTTCATGGCGTTGACTACGGAATAGATATTTCCGGCATTATATTTTACGATTGCTACATCCATAACCTAACGTAATTCATGTCTATTTCTTATTTTTCGATGCAAAGGTACACATTTTCTTTTAATTTAAAGAAAATAAAAGCAAAAAGATTACGAAATATAGTAGATTTCTTTCAGAAAGTTAGAAATATGGCGGGATTTTACGTTTTCGTTAAGTGAAAAAGGAGCAATTCGATGTAAACCAACATCCAATTGCTCCTTTTGAGGTGTTTATTTTGATAATCAAAACTTCTTAGTTTTCTTCTTCACTGTCTGCTGTGCGGAGAATGATAGAAGTTGCTCCGATGGTGAACAGGGTTCCGTCTTCGATAATGCGGCGTTCTCTGTCGCCCAGAATTTCATTGTCAACGAAAGTTCCTGTATAACTTGGTCCATCGCGGAGCACATATTTCAATTTGCCTTTCTTGTCGCGACTAACGTTGATTACGCAATGGTTCATGTCAACGCTTGGATCTACGGTTTCGATAGGGCAGTTGATTCCGCTGTTCTTCATGTAGCGGCCGATGATGTTGTCGCCCAACTGGAGAGGGATGACCTGCTTGTAAGCGAATACGTTCTCGATGACAACGATAGAACCGTATCCCTTCTCGTTGGCATTCTCGTCAAGCTTTTCTTCCTTGCGGGTTTCGCGGAGCTTTGAAACTCCCATTCGGATGCCAAACTGCTTATTGCAATTAGGGCAAACGAAAACGAGACTCTGACCAGCCTGATACTTGGTCTCGTCGAAGGTGATAAAATTATCGCACTTAGGACAACGTACTCTTTTCATATTCTTTTTCTTACTTATCTTCTATATTAAATAATGTGTTGTAGAAGTTTCCGATACTTCTTGCTCTTGAATTCTAGCTAAAAAATCTTAACTATCAACTATTCTTTCACTTTCGTAATCCAGCCTTCAGTAAAAGCATCATAGTTGTGTAAACGGTTGAGAGCAGTATAAGCTTCGCCCTCGGTAGAGTATGTTCCGTATATAACTTTCACATTATTATCCGTAATCAACACCCTAGCTTCCTTGAATCCTTTGTTTTGGAGAAGTTCAGCATAGCAGGCAGCATTGCGCTTGGTAACACGACTTGCCAAAACGATGCTGTAGTAAGAAGAAGCTGTTTGCAATTCGTTGTCCTGAGCCATGTTGACAGACTTGGCAGGAATGCTCTCTTCTGCCTGTGATTCTGTACTAAGAACCAGTTCTTGAGGTTGAGCAACCTTATTAATCTCCTTAGGCATGATGCGGTTCAGCATGCCTGTGTCAATTTGGCTCTTCTGAACAGTTGGGGTTCCCAATGGAGAAGAGTAGGTGAAGAATGCAATGAGAGCGATGCAGGCTGCTGCAATATTGCGCAACCAGCTCTTCTTGATGCTGATGAATTCGGCATTTGATTCTTTTTCGTCTTCATCGTTAACGAACACGGAACTGTTGACAGAGAGTCCGCTCTCCATCTTCTGGTTACTATCCTGATTCTTGACTTCGCTTTCTGTACGATTGTTTTCTACTGTCTTTGCTGGCATTTCAATGATTGAAGCAGCAGAATCTTCAGTCTTCTGAGCCTCTTCTGCAGAAATCTGCGCAAGTGGGAGCATGTTTAAGCCACCCAAGCCATACAACTCAGGTGTAAGGATGCCTGCCTCACATGGTTCGAAGGTGTAGTTTCCGTCTTCGTTCAATATGATGGTGCCAATATCGTTCAGTTCAAATTTGCCTGAATTCTCCAGAGTCTGACGCATCTCTGTCACCTCATCAGCAATGCGGTTCAACGCTTCCGGATAGCTGATGTCGTATGCTTCAACATACGAAAGTGCAAGGAGAGAATCGTTCATCTGGAGCTGAGGATTAAAGCCAATAGTTCTCAGCGGTGGCAAAAACATGCTGTCTCTGCCATCGTAACGCGCATCTACATGATGAGCCATGAAGCCACCAAATCCTGGGACAATCACGCAATCGTTGCTCAAAAGTAGGATCTCTATATGTCTTTCTAGTCTATTCACGTTTGCAAAGGTAGTGATTTTTTCGGAAATGACCAACAGAAAATAGAGAAAATTTTCGATGAAATCATAAAAAGTCTAATTTGTTTTGTCGTTTCGGGAAAAAGTATTACCTTTGTACCTAAAATAAATAAGGTATTAATCGATGAAATATACAGAGACAGAAATTGAAGGAGTCTGGCTGATAGAACCTCGGGTATTTGATGATGCTCGCGGCTATTTCTTTGAAGCATGGAAGCAGGCTGAATTCGACGCTCACGTTGGAGAGCATGTGGAGTTTGTGCAAGACAATGAATCAATGTCGGCTCGTGGTGTGCTCAGAGGTTTGCATTATCAGAAAGGTGAATTCTCGCAGGCTAAGTTGGTGCGTGTCATCAAAGGCCGCGTGCTGGATGTTGCTGTTGACTTGCGAAAGGGCAGTAAGACTTTCGGTAAATATGTAATGGTTGAACTGAGTGGAGAGAACAAACGTCAGTTTTTCATTCCTCGCGGTTTTGCCCATGGTTTTCTGGTACTGAGTGACGAAGCCATCTTTACTTATAAAGTAGATAATGTTTATGCTCCTGATTACGAAGCCAGTATTCATTGGGATGATCCTACTATCGGAATAAAATGGCCTATTGAAGGAGTTGAGGTGCTTACGTCGGAAAAAGACAGAACCAAGGCAAAGTCTTTCGGAGAGGCTGATTATTTCGAGTAGAATTGGCATTAGCTTTTACCGATTAATTTATTTAAAGAACTCATCATGAAAAAGATAGTTAATTTATGGCTGCTCAGTTGTATCTTGACTCTTGTTGCTTGTGGGCAGAAGGCTGAAAAGCAACAGGAAGTGAAGGAAGATACTGCGGCTAAGAAGATGTTGCAAGGCATTTGGCTGAACGATGACGATGAGGATGATGTGGCGTTCCGCGTAAAAGGCGATACGATTTATTATCCTGATTCAACCAGTCAGCCTGTCTACTTCTACATTGCTGGCGATACGCTTGTAATGAAGGGTGCTAATATTGCAAAATATCCGATCGTAAAACAGGCTGAGCATATTTTCCAGTTTAAAGTGCAGAATGGGGATGTTGTTAAGCTGGTGAAGACGGAAGATAAGTCTTATTTGCAGCAGTTCATCCATAACCATGCTTCCGTGGCGCTGAATCAGAATACGCTGATTAAACGTGATACGGTGGTTGTAAGGGGCGATGAGAAATATCATCTCTACGTACAGGTTAACCCAACAAGTTATAAGGTCTACAAGAGTTCTTATAATGATGATGGTGTTGAGGTAGACAATGTTTATTATGATAATATTGTGAACTTGCATGTTTATCATGGTGCCAACTGTCTGTTCTCTCGTGATTTTCATAAGAAGGATTTCGATAAGCAGGTTCCTGCTTCGTTCTTGAATCAGGCTATATTGAGCGACATCGTATTCAATAAGATAGATGAATCTGGCATTCATTATCTTGCTGTTCTGGCAATGCCTGACAGCAGTTTGAGTTATCAGGTTGAGGTTATCATTTCCTTTGAAGGAAAAATGAG
>CAVHWE010000044.1:0-13920 GCA_963639495.1 bacterium
ACGGATTATTACCGCGAACTGAGCCTCGACAACTCCCTGGCTACTGTTCATTACAGGCGCAACGGCATCCAATACACCAAAGAGTATTTTGCTTCTCATCCCGACAAGATGATTGCCATCAAGCTGAGTGCCTCCCAGAAGAGATCCATCAACAGCGACATCTCACTCACTTCCCTCATTCCCCATCAGGTAAAAGCATCCAGAGGACAGCTCACCATGACGGGACATGTTCTCGGCGATGAAGCCAACAGTACGCATTACTGTGCCATGCTTCAGGTGAAGAACACCGACGGAAAAGTGTGGGCAAGCGATTCTGTACTCCATCTGAAGGATGTGAGCGAGGCTATCATCTATCTCGTAAACGAAACAAGTTACAACGGATTCGACAAGCATCCTGTGAAGGAAGGAGCTCCATACATCGAGAACGTAACCGATGAAGCCTGGCACCTTGCCAACTTCACTTACGAAGAATTCAAACAGCGTCACATCGCCGACTACAAGAAACTCTTTGATAGAGTAAGTTTGAACCTGAAAGGAGCCAAGTTTGATGCCACCCGCCCTACCGACAAACAGTTGCTCGCCTACAGCGACAACCACGAGAGCAACCCTTATCTGGAACAGCTCTATTTCCAGTATGGCAGATACCTGCTCATCAGCAGCAGTAGAACCAAGGGAGTGCCTGCCAACCTGCAGGGACTCTGGGCACCAGCCCTCCGTTCGCCATGGCGCGGCAACTATACCATCAACATCAACCTGGAAGAAAATTACTGGCCGGCAGAAGTTGCGAACCTCTCAGAACTGGTAGCACCAGTAGACGGATTGGTAGAGGGTATGGCTGTGACAGGTCGCCACAATGCCCAGCACTTCTATGGTATCGATAAGGGATGGTGCGCTGGACACAACACTGATGCCTGGGCTATGACCAATCCTGTAGGAACCGGAAACGAAAGTCCGCAATGGAGCAACTGGGCTATGGGTGGAGCCTGGCTTGTAGAAACCCTTTGGGATCACTATGACTATACCCGCGATACCGAATATCTTCGCAATACAGCCTATCCGCTGATGAAGGGGGCTGCCGACTTCCTGCTTGCGTGGCTCATTCCGAATCCACACAATCCAAACGAGCTGATTACTGCTCCTTGCACATCGCCAGAGGCAGATTACATCACCGATAAGGGCTACCGTGGCAGCAGTTTCTATGGCGGAACCGCCGACCTCGCCATCATCCGCGAGCTCTTCAAGAATACCATCAAGGGAGCAAAAGCCCTGGGCATCGACAACGATTACCAGCAGCAGTTGCAATCAGCCCTCAATCGCCTGCGCCCTTACCATATCGGTAAGCGGGGCAATCTGATGGAGTGGTACCACGATTGGGAAGACCAGGATTGGCATCATCGCCACCAGTCACACCTGCTGGGACTCTATCCATTCCATCAGATTTCGGTAAACAAGACTCCGGAACTTGCTGCTGCCGCAACCAAGACCCTGGAAATCAAGGGCGATAATTCCACCGGTTGGAGTACAGGCTGGAGAATCAACCTCTGGGCTCGTCTGCATCGTGCCGACAAAGCTTATCAGATATACCGCAAGCTGCTCACCTACGTAAGCCCTGAAGTCTACAAGGACAGCAAACACCGCAGCGGTGGCACCTACCCTAACCTCTTTGATGCCCATCCACCTTTCCAGATAGATGGCAACTTCGGAGGCACAGCAGGCGTATGCGAGATGCTGATGCAATGCGATGGCGAGACTATGCATCTTCTTCCTGCTCTACCTAAAGAATGGCCTGCAGGCGAAATTAAGGGTATCAAAGCACGAGGAAACTACGAGATTAATCTCGTATGGAACAATGGAAAGGTCAGCAAAGCTTCCATCACCAGCAAGAATGCCGGAAACCTGACCGTCAAATATAATGGTAAGCAGAAAGCATTAAATTTCAAGGCTGGCGAAACAAAACTCATAAAATAGACAAATAAGAATCTATGAGATATTTTACAATTCTCATCTTTACAACTCTCTGGGTGCTGAATTCCTATGCACAGGAATTCGGTACCCATTGGGTATCATATCCATTCCCCAACGATTCTTCTGAGATATTATACAGGAAAATCTATCATCTTGATCAAAAGCCTTTAAAGGCTGAGATAAACATGGCAAGTGGAGGAAATACCCGCCTATACATCAACGAAAGAAATGCTACGCCAAGCATTTTCAACGAAGGAGCCAGAGACAGCATCCTTCTGATGCAAACCATAGATATCTCCAGATATCTGAAAAAGGGCGAAAACATCATCGCGGTCTGGTATGCACCAGGAAGAATAAGAAATAAGAGCAAACAACTCTCGCTGGAACTTCATGGCTGGTATACAGACTCTGTTCCTTTTTATCATAAAGCAGACGAAACATGGTGGTGCAAACCCCTGAAGGGCGGCAGTTACAACGAAAAGGAACACTTTGACAATAGAATATACACTACTGAGTGGAAATCGGCTGAATACCAATCTTCAGGATGGGTTCATCCGACAGGCGCCTTCAAAGATACGGTAAACTATATCTTTGTTGACCAGCTGCCATACCTCACCCAGAACAAGCTTCAAATGGTATTAGAACCATACCAGGAGGAATTTGATCATCAGGGATGCCGTATAGACTTCGGACGTCCGTTCCGTGGAACCATCCGGCTCACGATACGCAATGCCAGCAAAGGAACGACACTTCATATTAACGGCAACCAATATGTATGCAGTGGCGAAATGGACGAGCAAGCCTATTACCGTTTCCATGCTGAGCATCAAAAAGATTTCGTGATAACTTGGGATAAAGGTTTTAGAAGAAGTAATATCACAAATATAGAAGGATTAGAGATTTCGGAATAAGCTCAACAGCGTTTCGAAATCTCTTTTTTTATAAAACAAAAAAGACTTCGGAACTATTATCTTCCAAAGTCTCTAACTGAATTTAGTCTTCCAATTCGGCAAGTACTTGCTCTGCCACTTCGCAAAGCTCATCATACCATTCCTTGCCGAATTTCTCTACCAGCGGACCCTCCAGGAACTTATAAACCGGAAGCTTCAACTCCTCTCCCTTCTTGATGGCATCCTTGCAGATGCGCCATTTGTTATAGTTGATGCCATACACCTCGTTGCCGAAATCCTTGGCACGAATTGGATACAAAGCACAGGAGATAGGCTTCTTGAACTTCGACTTTCCTTCGCGATAAGCACGCTCCAAGGCACAGAGACAACAATTTGGAATCGTATGTCCATCGCCCAGGTCTTTCAAATCCTGGTAGCAGGTAAACACACAATCCTTACCATTCACAATGCTCGTCACCAAATCGCCTTCAATATCGGTATAAGCCACGCCCTGCTTATCTATGATAGCCTGGGCAGAAGCCGAGAGATCATCCCAAACTACATCCAGCGCATTCTCAATCTCCATAATCTCATCCAAGGTAACAGGAGCTCCCGCATCGCCTTCGATGCAGCACTCGCCCTTGCAGGCATCAAGGTCGCAACAGAATTTTTCGGTGATAATATCAGGTGAAACCAATACGTTGCCCACCTGCAGAATACGCAGTTCGTCTTTCTTCATAATGTTTTTGAGATGAATAAATTTCTTTGAGTATATAATAAAAATAATGATAGCTACCCATGAGTGGATAGCTATATATTAATCGGTGTACCTACCATTGGATAGGCGCAATTCCGTTCTGCTGCAGATACGCATTGCAGCGGGAGAAATGATGATTGCCAAACCATCCGCCACGGTTGGCTGATAATGGCGAAGGATGAACGCTTTCCAATATCAGATGCTTGCTTGTATCGATGAGCTTCGCCTTGCTCCGGGCATAACCGCCCCAAAGGATAAACACCAGATGCTCCTTATCCTTGCTGAGCGCCTGGATAGCAGCATCTGTGAATTCCTCCCAGCCCTTGCGCTGATGACTCGCTGCCTGATGGGCACGAACGGTCAACGTGGCGTTGAGCAACAATACTCCCTGCTTTGCCCAGCGGGTTAAATCGCCCGTAGCTGGCATCGGAGTACCGAGATCCATCTGAATCTCCTTGAATATATTAATCAATGATGGTGGGAAAGTGATTCCGTCCGGCACAGAGAAACTCAGTCCCATCGCCTGACCCGGCTCATGGTATGGATCCTGTCCGATAATCACTACCTTCACATCATCAAAAGGACAGAGATTGAAGGCATTGAAAATCAAGCGGCCAGGAGGATAACAGGGCGTACGCAGGTATTCCTCTTTCACGAAGTTCGTGAGGTTAACAAAATACTGCTTGTCAAACTCTTCTCCTATATGCTGTCTCCAACTTTCTTCTATCTTTACGTTCATACTTAATATAAATTCAAAAGTATCTTAAGATACTTACGCAAGTATCCTAAGATACTTGGCCAAGTATCTTAGGATACTTTTTTGAGGTATATAAAATCGTTTTTACTTGTTGTCAGAAATCAAGTTCTCACCTGTCATATCTGCAGGCTTCTCCAAGCCCATGATATGGAGGATAGAAGGAGCTACGTCTGCCAAACGACCATCCTTTACAGTAGCTGAATTGTTGTCAGTTACGTAGATGAATGGAACTGGGTTCAAAGAGTGAGCGGTGTTAGGGGTACCGTCCTCGTTGATAGCGTGGTCTGCATTACCGTGGTCAGCGATGATGATAGCCTCATAATCGTTAGCCTTAGCAGCCTCGATAACGTCCTTTACGCAGTTGTCAACAGCGTGAACAGCCTTAGCGATAGCGTTGTAGATTCCTGTGTGACCTACCATATCACCATTAGCGAAGTTTACAACGATGAAGTCGTACTCCTGAGTGTTGATAGCACCAACCAACTTATCCTTTACCTCGTAAGCGCTCATCTCTGGCTTCAAGTCGTATGTAGCCACCTTTGGAGAAGGAACCAGGATACGGTCTTCGCCCTCGTATGGAGTCTCACGACCACCATTGAAGAAGAATGTTACGTGAGCATACTTCTCTGTCTCTGCAGTGTGGAGCTGCTTCTTGCCCTGTGCGCTCAAGTACTCACCGAGGGTATTCATTACGTTCTCCTTAGGGAAGAGGATGTGAACGCCCTGGAAGCTTGCATCGTATGGAGTCATGCAGTAGTACTGCAAGTCCTTGATGGTGTGCATGCCTTCCTCTGGCATATCCTGCTGAGTCAATACCTGTGTCAACTCCTTGGCACGGTCGTTACGGTAGTTGATGAAGATAACAACATCACCCTCCTGAATAGTACCGTCAACCTTAGAGTTATTGATTGGCTTGATGAACTCGTCTGTTACGTCCTCATCATAGCTCTCCTGCATTGCCTTCACCATATCGTCAGCCTGCTTACCCTTACCCTCAACGAGCAAGTCGTATGCTTCCTTCACACGGTTCCAGCGCTTGTCACGGTCCATAGCATAGAAACGACCTACGATGCTTGCGATGTGTGCACCGTTCTTGTCGCAGCAAGCCTGAACCTCCTCGATGAAGCCCTTACCGCTCTTAGGGTCTGTATCACGACCATCCATGAAGCAGTGAACGTATGTCTCCTTCAAACCATATTCCTTACCAATCTCAATCAACTTGAAGAGGTGATCCAAAGAAGAGTGAACACCACCGGTAGAAGTCAAGCCCATCAAGTGGAGCTTCTTACCTGTCTTCTGAGCATAGCTGTAAGCGTTGATGATTTCCTGATTCTTCAAGATGTCACCGCTCTCGCAAGCCTTGTTAATCTTAACGAGGTCCTGATATACCACACGACCAGCACCGATGTTGAGGTGACCTACCTCTGAGTTACCCATCTGACCTTTAGGAAGACCAACGTCCTCGCCACAAGTCTGGAGAGTAGAATGTGCTGAAACTGCTGTCAAATAATCGAGATAAGGAGTTGGAGTCTTGAAGATAACATCACCCTTATCATGCTTACCGATTCCCCATCCGTCGAGAATCATTAAAAGAGCTTTTTTTGCCATAATTACATAAAATGATTTAAATTCGAATTTCGACTGCAAAAGTACATAAAAAAGGGCGAATTGCAAAACAATTCACCCTATATTTAATTATATTTATCATGCTTCAGGGCAACACCAAAGCCCTTTTTCGGAAAAGTGTAGTTTTATATCGTCGAAATCAACAGAAAAGTGTATTTTTCTAGTGCCATTTTTATAGGAAAAGTGTATTTTTATTTGGTTATTTCATAGGAAAAGTGTATTTTTGCAGTGCTAATTTTAAAGGAAAAGTGTGATTATGCTGTACAGGAAGATAGAAACATATATCGTAAACCACTTACAATCAAGGTCTGACAAGATTTTGGTTATTGACGGAGCACGCCAAATAGGCAAGTCGTATATCATTAGAGAAGTAGGAAAGAAACTATTTCCCAACTTTATTGAGATAAATATGGAGACTGACAAGGTGGGAGACAGAACCTTTGCTGATGCCAAGACGGTAGACGACTTTTATATGGCTTTGAGCATTGTGGCAGGTGATAGGATGAAAGAAAAAAACAACACATTGGTGTTTATCGATGAGATTCAAGCCTACGACCATCTGCTTACTCTGCTCAAGTTCTTGCGCGAAGACAATAAGTTCACTTACATTTGCAGCGGTTCACTCTTGGGAGTAACGCTCAAGACCACCTCTTCCATCCCTTTAGGCAGCATAGAAATCAAGCACATGTATCCTCTGGATTTCGAGGAATTTCTGATTGCCAATGGAGTGGGACAACTTGTACTTGACACGATGCGCAAGAAGTTTGCCGAGCGTAGCAGTATGCCTGAAGCTATTCATAACAAGTTGCTGGATCTCTTCAAGAAGTATCTCTTGGTGGGAGGTTTACCAGATGCAGTCAATGAATTCGTTGCAACTAAGAACATCACCGCCATCCGAAAAATACAAGATAATATCCATCACCTGTATGGGGTGGATGCGGCTAGATATGAGGAGATACACAATCGCTTGAAGATTCAGCGCATCTATGGCATGGTGCCTTCCAATCTTGAAAACAAGAAGAAGCGCATTGTGGCTAAAAACATCGAGAACAAGCAGGGCAAGCGTATGAGTGATTATCTGGAGGAGTTTGATTACCTCATCTCTTCCGGTATCACGCTAGAGGTAAAAGCCATCAGCAAGCCTAGCTTCCCATTGATAGAGAATAGTGGCAAGAATCTGCTCAAACTCTATATGAATGATGTGGGCATCCTGACCAATATATTCTTTGGCACTAACATCAAGGCAGTGCTGGATGACATCGCCAGCATCAACCTTGGTTCTGTGTATGAGACGGTAGTGGCGCAGGAGCTGAAAGCCCATGGCTTCAACCTTTATTATTATGACAACAAGAAAATTGGTGAGGTAGATTACTTGATAGATGACCGTCCTCATCTTTCCGTTCTGCCGATAGAAGTGAAGTCCGGCAAGGACTATCAAGTGCATAGTGCCCTAGACAAGTTCTTGAAGATTAAGGAATACAACATCCATGAAGCCTTCGTCCTCTCTAATGCCCAACAGGTGGAAGTGAAGGACGGCATTACTTATCTCCCTATATATTATATAATGTGTATAGAGGCAGAAGATCCTGATAAAGACATATATTTATAAGAGAACTGATACACATACTATAAGAGTAAAGCAAATATCATAGGTTCTTTAGGGATTTTGACTTTTTAGTTCATTTTTATTTGGAACATAACATTATTTTTTGTATCTTTGCAACTGATAATATCTTGTTATTATCCCAACGATTATGCAAGAAACGAATAATATATTAGCAATATTAGACAACTACCTCCACGACAATCCTGATGAGATTGCAAAGGAGATGGCAAACGACTTCAGAAAACGAAGAATAGAGAAGAATCTGACACGTGAGCAAGTGGCAGACAAGTCAGGCGTTGCCGTCAGCAACATCACCAGATTCGAGCAAAAGGGCCTCATCTCCCTCAAAAATCTGATAGGTATCGCCATAGCTTTGGAATACACCTCAGAAATCAAGAACGTCTTCTCGCAACCCAAGTACTCCACCATGGAGGAGTTGCAACAAATAAAAAGAAACGCTAACAAGAAAAAGGCTTACAGACAATGAAACATATAGAATCTTTAGCCGTGAAATATCACCAGGAGAAAGTCGGCACACTGTCATTGAGTGCCGATGGAAAAGTATGCACCTTCGAATATGACAATCAGTGGTTGGCATCTGGCTTTAGTATATCTCCGCTGGAATTGCCACTGAAGCCTGGTCTTTTCATTGCCAAAGCCACCCCTTTCAACGGGAACTTTGGCATCTTCGAAGACAGCCTTCCCGATGGATATGGTAGATACCTATTGCATAAAGCCTTGCTAAAAGAGGGTATCAACGACTTTGAGCTATCTGCTCTTGACCGACTGAGCATCGTGGGCAATGGAGGTATGGGGGCATTGACCTACGAACCTATAACTTCTATCCAGACCGGACACGAGATTGAGGACTTTGACCTTTTACAAGCCAAAGCCTTGGAAGTATTGAAGGAGCAACAAGATAATGACGCAGGATTGCTATTATATAATAGTGGTAATAGTGGCGGTTGTCGCCCGAAAGCCATTTTTACAAACGAGGATGGTCATTGGCTGGTCAAATTTCGCCATACCTATGACCCTCAAGATATGGGAAAGCAAGAGTATCTTTATAATGAGATAGCCAAGCAATGTGGTATCCAAGTACCCGACTTCAAACTGGTAAACAACAAGTATTTTGCCTGCCGTCGCTTCGACATTTCTCCAACAGGCGAACGCATTCACGTTGCCACAGCTGGAGCCTTGCTCAACGTTTCCCTTTCCAACCCCATTCTCGATTATCTCAACCTTTTGGCGCTTACAGGTTATCTTACCCAGAGCCAGGAGGATGTGGAAGAGATGTTCCGCCGCATGGTTTTCAATTATATAATGGACAACAAGGACGACCACTGCAAGAACTTCTCTTTCTTGGTTCAGAAAGAGAGCGATGGCAAATGGCACTGGCATTTAGCCCCAGCCTACGACCTCACCCATTGCACCGAGGGATATAATGGTGAACACGCAACATCTGTAAATGGAACTGGCCATCCGACTTTAGAGGATATGATTGCCGTTGGTGTAAAGAATAAAATGAAGGAAAAGAGATGCCGAGAAATCTACAAAGAGATATCATTACATATTAATTGTGGTGAAAGATAGCGTGATTTTACCAAAAACTGGCGATAGTGGTGCTAAAACTATGTTTTTTTAAGAGATTTAGCACCACTATCGCCACTTTTTAGCTTTTTATACGGTTCTTAGGACAGAAATAAATCGCTTAGTACAACTTTACCTTGAATGCTTGATGAATATTTATTCTGCTTAATGCCACCGGCTGCAACAAGGGTGAGACGTAGTGTCTTGTTCGTTCCTGTAACATCACGAAAAAGATTACGACGTTCTCGCATCCATTCTACATAGTCTTTCTTCAGTTCATATGGACCGATGCTATATTTCATTTCGCACAAATCTATGGATTTATCGCCCCTGTCTATCACTAAATCTATTTGTGCTCCTTGGTTTGCATTCTTGTATGTCCATGAGCATACATTGCAAGCTATGCCACTGATGCCCAAAGCATGTTTGATTTGGTTGATGTGTAAAATACAGACTTGTTCAAACGCATATCCAGACCATGCATTGCGTTTCCCTTCAGGCATATTGCTCCATGCATGCTCATCCAAGCCATGGTTATTCTTGACAAATCGGAGATAGAAAAGCGTAAACATATCAGATAGCTGATAAAGCATCCCTTTTTCTTTTTTCCCAAAGGCTTGGTAAGAACGCAAAAAATCACATTTCTTGAGATTATCTAATACTTCTGATAGCTTTCCGTTGTTGCTGGTTTTCATTGTTTGTACCAGTTCTTCTCTAGTCATTCCTTTCAGTTTGATAGCCAAAGTTTCTACCACTTTTCTATATAAATTGGCATCATTAAATAGGGAACTGAACAAAAAGTCGTACTCTGAAGCTAATATAGGATCTTGACCAAAGAACAATTCGTCAATATTTTGTGCAAGACTGTAAGCGGGATTCAATAGAGATAGATAAAATGGTGTTCCCCCCAATATCATATAGGTATCTAATATCTCTTGACGTTCCCATTCTATATTAATGCTTTGTAAATATTCCTCAGTTTCTTCAAGACAGAAAGGAGCCAAGCGGATAGGACGAGTCACTCTATTGTGCAACCCACCTTTATCCCCTAGTAGCTTATTGGTCATCCATGTCGTAGCACTACCGCAGACAATCAGTTTCAGCCCATTACGAGTTGAAGCCCAACTGTTCCAAAACATTTCAAGGGCACGCAGAAAGTTAGACTTTTGGGTGTCTAACCATGGCAATTCGTCTATGAAGATAATGATTTTTTCTTGCTCTGCTTTGGTCTCCAAAAAATCCTGAAGTTGGTAGAAAGCTTCAAACCAGTCTTTTGGGCGAGTTCTTTTAACTCCACTATATCTTCGTAGTTTTTCTTGCCAATCTTTCAGTTGTTCTGCCTTAGATATTTTGTAGATACCAGTTGTATAGAAATCAAAAGAATCATGGAAAAATTGTTTCACTAGGAAAGTCTTTCCAATGCGCCTACGTCCATAGATGGCGATAAACTCAGCTCTAGGTGTTTCAACACAAGCGTTCAATATGTCTTGCTCATGCTTCCTTCCTATTATGTTTTTGCTATATTCCATACTCATTCTATTTTTTTGCAAAAATACTAAAAAAAACGGAAAAAGTGGCGATAGTGGTGCTAAAACTATGTTTTTTTAAGAGATTTAGCACCACTATCGCCACTTTTTGGCAGAAAAGCCATCATTTTATATGGCTAATATTACAGCAACCCCCAGTGCGCCATTCTGTTGGTGTTTTGCCAGTCTTCTCTTTAAAGATGCGATAGAGATAGGTGCGAGCGGAGAAGCCGCACTCGGCTGAGATAAGGTCGTTGCTATATTGGGGGAACTGGCGCATCATCGTCTTTGCTGCCTCAAAACGGATGTTGGCAAGCCAGATTCTGAAGGTGGTATCAAGACACTTGTCGAAGTATTGCGTCAGCTCCGCCCTGGTGATGCCTATGCTGTCCGATAGGGTGAGCATGTTGACGGCGGTGTCTTTATAGCCATTGCCGAGACACCACTGTTGCAGTTTCTCTTCAATGATGGCTTTTTGCTCGTCGGTGAGAGACGGCTCTGAAGATTGATTGCCACCTTCAGTGGTTGCATCAGCCGACAGTTCGGCTTCGGAAGAGGTTACAGAAGATGCCCCCCCCATTTCTGGTTTCTGCATATCTCTGGGCTACGATTCGCTCAGCTTCATCATCAAGAAGCGACTCGGTAGGCACATAGTTGGTGCCCAGGGAGATGAAGGTGAGGGTGAAGAAGAGCAGGGCGCAGAGCACCATGGGACCTAGTATTATTAATAAGGTGGTGGAAAGGATGGCGAAGGGCATCACAAGAGCGGCAAGGCAGAGGAGGATGAGGCTCACTCGGGAGTATCTCAAGTAGGGCTGGATGTCGTTGGCAGCCATCCTCTCCAGCATCTTTTTGCGCTTCTTCATCTCGCGGCTAATCATTACCACGTCATAGACTACGCTGGCTGCATAGAAGAGGAGCATCACGTAGAGCCACCAGCCGATGTGCTGGCTGCCGCTATGCAGATAGCCGATGGCGCAGGTGAGGTAGATGGCGGTGCAGAGCACCGTACTCACGATGACCATGTGACGGCGACGGGGTTGGGTGGTCTCGATATTGTAGATGCCATAGGCGATAAGGGCGAAGCTTGGGGTATAGATCAGCATGTTGACGATGGCTCCGAGGTCATCGCCCGAAGCCCTGATTCCACCCTGTATCTGTGCGAGATACTGAAAGGCGAGCATGAAGAAAGCTATAACGATGAGCCAGCGAGAGTGCTCGTATCGCTTGTTCTCCCATTTTACGTACAAACGGCTCATCACCAGCAGGGCTGCATTAATCACCATGAAGATGAGGCAGCCAAATTGAAGCAGGTATAATGTGTTCATTGTTTCTATTCAATATTACTATTCAATGTTTCTATTCTTTATTTTGCTGCAAAGGTACGTTTTTTATTCGACAATGCCAACAAGGGGGAGGATTTTTTCAACGTTTAGTTTTAACTTTTATCACGATGAAAGGGTCTACACACCCTTTTGTCGAGGTGTATAGACCCTTGGAACAACCGCAAAATGTAGGGTTGTAAAATATGCCTGCTACTCTATTGAGTAATTCGGCTTTTATTAAACACTATACTATGCAGGATCACAATCTTCATCAGTGAAATAGATCTTATCATAGTTTTTGGGTGGATAATTCTCTGACCCAGCTAAAAGCGTAGTAGAAGTTTCCAACTCAACTACAACCATTGATGGTTTCTGATATTTCTTTTTCATACTTATTATATTTTTCATTTTACATATTTCTTTCCATTCTTGATATAGATACCCTGGGTAGGTTCCTTGCTGAGCTTGCGACCTTGCAAGTCATATATGCCAGCTTTTGCAATGTTATTTGCCTCGTTACTGGTTATCACTTGCACGTCTTTTATGCCAGTAGTCGAACCCTCGCCAATCATATCAATTCGAATAATGCGCGACTTCGTATTCTGAGGCAAACTGGAGCCATTGCGATCACTTACCGTGAGATACCAACGTTGTGCTCCAAGAGTCGTTTCAGATTTGAGTGGTGCTATGCGACCTTGTTTGTCAAGAGCATATACTGTGACAGATGGGTCATCTTGTCCTAATCCACTTTGTGGTGTGTAGATGCCGATGAAGTCATACTTGCGAGTCATACTCATACAATCGTATTTCTTCGATTCTGCCTTATGCAATTTGGCATTACTGATGGTGATGGTCTTGCTTCCACTGTCACTGCCGCTTGTTCTTGCCACGTATGGCATGTTGGCATCGAACTCTCCAGAAGTGGCTTTCTTCACTTCGAGCACCGTCTCATAGCCACTGCCATCTTCCTTTTCATACTCATGGAAGTTATTGATGCTTGCCACGGTGATGCCGTTGTCGGTCCAATCTGTAGCTTTAGCCTCGAAAGGAACATATACAGCCTGCCATTGGTCTGCGCCGAGATAGTTGCGGGTGTACACAACCTTGGCTGCGGTAAAGTCGACAGGGCTGTTATAAGCTGCGTTATCGGCAATTGTGACAGTTTCTTCTGTGCTATAACTTCCATCTGGATTCACGGTAAGTTTGATATTCCTGCCATCTTCTTCACAAAATCTGTTGATGTATTTTGCGCTCTCATTGTTTTCTTTACAGTTTACGCATACATCCCCATAGAGTCCATTGGCATCTGGCTGATCTGCTATCTTGAATTCGTGTGGAATAGCTCCATCATCACCAAAAATGCTATTATCATTGGTATAAACATCAGTTTTCTTGTTGCATGTCATACCATGATAGACTGTATTCTCACCAGTAGTTTTCAAGACAGGATACTCATCGCCATTCTCGCCCAACTTCTGATACCAAGACAAGTTACTTCCTTCTGCAGGGGTAGATGTAGAGCCATTCAGCAGCCATGCCACCTCGCCACTCTTTATCTGCTGCTTGGTGAATGCCTTGACCACGTCAGCTTCTTCCTTTCCGTCTTCGAAGGTCAGACTTCCTTCACCAACTATTTTGATGTTTTCAGATGAGTTGTTCAGCAATGCCTCCTTGTTGTAAGCTATAATGCCCTTTGCGGTTAGTATACCATCTACACAACCTATAATGATTCCTGAACCATTTGCATACGTCACATCTCCATAACTGAACACATTCTGGATACTGCTTTTACTCGACATTAATCCTGCTATGCCACCGGCATTCCAACCTGTGCTTGTAATCTTGCCATAGTTGGCGCAATCTTCGATACTTGTTCCA
>CAVHWE010000045.1:0-13898 GCA_963639495.1 bacterium
TGTCGGCGGCAAGCAATGCTTCCTTTACATCCTCAAACTTAGTCTTACGGATGATTGCTTCAATCTTTTTCATGTTAATCTCTCCTATTAATTAATTTACATTTTGTTTATTTTCTGGTGCAAAGGTACGACATTTTGCTTAATATTTCGCGTTATTGCTTACTTTTTGATGTTGCTATTTTCGTTTGGCTATTATTTTGCGTAGTTCTTTTTAAAATACAGAACAAAATGAAAGCAAATTACGCATTATTCGTTTCATTTTGAAACAAGCAATAAAAAAGCCGCTTGAAAGGCCCCAAAGACCCCTCAAGCGGCAAACCTAAAAACAAACTCTCAACCCTAAAACTAGGGTCACTTTATTATTTAAACTTAATCTTATACCCGTATTTCCGCATATATCTGAGTTTTATAACGGAAATTTTATTTTGCCTTTATTTTGAATGTAAATTCACGATCAGCATAATGGAGACGATACTTCTCAATAGGCTTGGTCATCCAACTGTCGATGCAGCCCAAAGGATACTGGCATTTCTGGATATGCAACTGCACGATCCCCTTATCCATCAGATCACCACTGTGTTGTCCCCATGCATGCGTCTTCTCGATACCAGAATCCAAATCCTCTACCAGATAAGGGATGGCACTGCACTCCATAGGTTCATACCCCTCGAAGGTAATCCCCTTGCCGGTGGTTGGATTAAAGATAGAGAAATAGCGGATATCGGTATGGTTACCACTCTCCTGCGGACGGATATATGGATAATATTCATCCTTCACGTCAGACTCGTACTTGCCGATAAAAGCAGAAGAATGACGATCTACGTAGTTCTCTTCAGGACCTCTACCATAATACTCGAGCTTAGAGAAAGTAGCAGGCATCTGCAACTGCAGACCGAATCTGAACAGATCGGCAACCTGAACCTCCTTGTCGGTAGTCATCTTCTGGGTAACATTCACCTCGCCCGCAGCACTGATGTCATAGCGGAGCATCAGCTGAGCTTTCACATCAGGCATATCGAAGAGAGCTGTCAGCACCACATTGTCCTTACTCACATTTTTGTCGAAAGACTTCAGAGTCATCTGCGGGTTCTTCCATACTCTCATCTCCTTCTGCAGAGATGCTCCATAGTCATTATCGGTAGGAGCACGCCAGAATTCCGGAGTCATACTCTCACGGAACTTCAACATCGGTTCACCATCTACATCGAGATAATCTATCATACCCGTCTTCTTGCCTATGGTAACAGACATTCTCTGTGCGCTGACCTTCACATAAGAGTTGGTTTCCTCCACCTCCATACTGCTTGTCTGCTGCACCTTACCCTTCTTGGTTGGCGCAGCAGCAACAGCAGGAACCGCCGGTTTGGCAAACTGATAATCGCTGATGATAAACTGCTGGCGAGCCATCACCTGGCCCTTGTCTACCAGCGGCTGTGTGCCATTGCTTGCAAAAGCAAAGTTAAGAACAATCTCCTCCTTTGCATGCTTCGATTCAGCCTCAGCCACCGCATACTTCAGTTCATCACTCTTGATCAGTTTGGTAGCCTGAGGAGCAATACCCTTTGTTTCAGGAATCTCAACTGTAGCCAGTTTCACACCATTGGCATAAACCGTAGCGGTCAGGTTCAAGTCATCGATATTCTTGAAGAAGTTCTCGTTGTAAACCTTGAAAGCACCATTCACAGCATCCAGGTCCTTGATCCATACATTCTGATGATAGTACTGAATCTCGTAAGCATGAGGATTCAGACGGCGGTCTGGAGCAATGATACCATTACAGTTGAAGTTATAGTCACTTGCCGGATAGCGGCCGTAATCTCCACCATAAGTAAAGATTTCCTTACCGGTGACAGGACTCTTGTCACGAATGCCCTGATCTACGAAGTCCCAGATATAGCCACCCTGATACTTAGGATACTTACGGATGAGGTCCCAATATTCCTTGAAACCACCTTCCGAATTACCCATAGCATGAGCATATTCGCACTGGATGTATGGTTTAACACCATCACTCTTGCAATATTTCTCGCTCTCCTCGTAGTCGATATACATCGGACAGTAAATATCAGTCTTGCTGTCATAACCGCCACGCTCATACTGAACAGGACGGGTCTTGTCGAGCGCTTTCACCCAGTCATAGGTCTTTTCGAAGTTGATGCCGTAACCACACTCATTACCCAAACTCCATACGATGATAGAAGGGTGATTGATAAAACTTTTCACATTACCTTCATTGCGTTCGATGTGAGTCTGGAGATACTCAGGGAACTTAGCGAGTGATTTCTCCCCATATCCCATACCATGAGATTCGAGGTTAGCCTCAGCTGTAAGATACAGTCCGTATTCATCACAGAGTTCATACCAGCGAGGATCGTCAGGATAATGGCAGGTACGAACCGCATTGATGTTCAACTGTTTCATGATTCTGATATCCTGAATCATGCGCTCTACACTTACCACATATCCACCATCCGGATCTATCTCATGCCTGTTGACACCCTTAATCAGTACAGGCTTGCCGTTCACCAGCAACTGGGCGTTCTTGATTTCCACATTGCGAAAGCCCACCTTCTGCGGAATCACCTCCGCTACCCCCTGCTTATTCTTCAGAGAGATGTATACCTTATATAAATAAGGTGTCTCAGCAGTCCAAGCCTTCACCTTCGGTACTTTGATTACACCCTGAGCTCCGGTAGCCGATGCTATTTGCTTGCCATCCTTATCGCACAAGGCAACAGTCACATCAGTCTTGCCGCCCTTCAGCGCTATCTGATAGTTCAGGATACCATCCCGATAATTATTCATCAAACCGGCATCAAGACGGATATCGGCAGCATGAAGTTTCGGACGTGCATAGAGATAAACCTCACGGGCTATACCAGTAAAGCGCCAGAAGTCCTGATCCTCGAAATAAGAACCGTCGCACCAGCGCATCACCTGCATAGCTATCAGGTTCTTGCCCGGCTTCAGATACTTGGAGATATTAAACTCGGCAGCCACCTTGCTGTCTTCACTATATCCCACATACTTGCCGTTCACCCAAAGGGTCAGGTTGCTGGTAGCCGAACCTACATGGAAATAGACATCCTTGCCCTTCCAGTCCTTAGGAAGTTCGAAGGTACGACGATAAGAACCCGTATAGTTGTTGAGTTCGCTGATATAAGGAGGATTCGGATCAAACTGGGTAGCCCAGGCATAACCGACATTCTTATAAGTAGCATCTCCATAACCGTTCAGTTCGAACAGCCCCGGTACAGGGAAATCCTTCCACTCCGAATCGTCATAGTTGGCTGCAAAGAAGTTGGCAGGACGCTTGTTATGATCCTTCACGAAGTTAAACTTCCACATGCCTTCCATCGAAAGATAGTTGGCCGACTTCTTCTTGTCAAAACTCTGTGCTTTGTCAAGGGTCTCGTATGCGAAGAAAGCAGCACGGCGAGGTTCGCGGTTCTGCTGGTTGATATCCACATTATGCCAGCGCGACTCGTTCTGAGCCGCCACGCCATTGCCGACAGACAGCAAGGCGAGGCAAAGCGATACATTTGCTATATTTCTGATGCTCATATCTGTTTATTATTTTCTGAAAAACATAGAGTTATCTACTGGTGTAAACTTCTGTTCGCTGTCCTTGCGCATTTCAATGCCGAGACTGCTCCACCAAGAAGGCCAGCCGCCAACGATATTGCTGAGGAAAACCACCTTGAAAGGATGCAATCCCTTAGCCAATGCTACAGAAGTATCATGATTGGTACCAGCCTTCACATCCCCCTCATTGCTGATCATGAGTTTGTTATCAATCCAAACCTGCTCCAGACGGGAAGAGAGATAATAGACACCATCCTCCGGAATATTGATGTAGCCCTCAGCGATGGCAGCATAATTATTGGCACCGCGCAAGGTAGCAGCATCATCCTTCTGCTGAATCTTCATCTGCTCCAAGCCCTCGATGTTTGCACACTCCCAGGCAGCATCAGCCCATTCCAGCTGGTCAACCTTCAGATAGTTGCCCTTAATGCGCCTCATCTGCAACCCAGGTTTTGCGTCCTCCACCTTAACAGCAGGAGCATAAGTCTGCTTCTCAACATCAACGGTTCTGATACGGCTCATCTTGCCTGAAGGCAATATGGTTGCTATCTTGATGATGGTGTTTCCACTCACCCTGATAGGCTCTGCATAAGCCGAAGAAGAAGGAGTTGGTGTACTTCCATCCAATGTATAAACCATCTTCATAGGACGCGAGGTGGTAAAGGTTACCGCAGTATCCCCAGTAATGACCACTTTATCACAAGAACCGAAAGGCTGCTCAGGCAATGGGATATGATAACGGATATGGCGCTCGTCCAGACGAACACAGTTTGCATCCAGTCGACGGCAGAAATCCTTGAAGTTTTTCCTGCTCACTGGCGACCATGCAATCTCAGAGAGAGCAATGGCACGAGGATACATCATATACTCCATCTTGGCATTGGAATACATATATTCCGACCAGTTGTTACACTGAACGCCCAGGATATGATGAGCCAGTCCCAACGCCTTGATGGTATCAGGTACCGGATTATAATTATAGGTAGAAGCCAGATATCTAGGAGGACTAGGAATGGTTACAGGCTCCACCTTGCTGTCGCCCTGATACCAGTCGAGATACATACCGTCGCTGCCCGGCGTCATGATGACATCATGCTTCTGCATGGCAGCCTCGATACCTCCTTCCGTTCCACGCCATGACATCACGGTAGCATTCTCACTCAATCCGCCTTCCAGAATCTCGTCCCATCCGATAATCTTTCTGCCACGCTTCTCCAGCATTTTCTCTATGCGCTTGATAACGTAGCTCTGCAGTCTTTCCTCAGCCGAATGCTTTCCTTCAGCCTGCAAGCCCTCTGTCTGAATACGCTTCTGACAGGCAGGGCAGTTTTTCCAACTGGTCTTCGGACACTCGTCGCCACCGATATGGAAGTACTTACCTGGGAAGAGAGGAACAATCTCACTAAAAATGTCATCCAGGAAGCGGAACATATCTTCCTTGCCCGGACACATCACGATATCCTCTACCCCCCAAACTGTTCTCAACGACCACTGCTCACCTTTGCATGAAAGATAAGGATAAGCAGAGATAGCTGCCATCATGTGACCAGGAAGGTCGATTTCCGGAATCACGGTAATATAGCGCTTGGC
The DNA here is from genome assembly GCA_963639495.1 of bacterium. Classification (GTDB taxonomy): domain Bacteria; phylum Bacteroidota; class Bacteroidia; order Bacteroidales; family Bacteroidaceae; genus Prevotella. The sequence continues at coordinate 5,176 of CAVHWE010000045.1, forward strand.
AGCATAATCCACTATTTCCTTAATCTGCTCCTGGGTATAGAAACCGCCATAAAGAGAACCATCGCCCTCGGTACGGATACTGCCCACAGAAGTAAGTTTAGGATATTTCTTGATTTCGATACGCCAGCCCTGGTCTTCCGTCAGATGGAAGTGCATGGTGTTCACCTTGAACATAGACATCAGGTCCAGTTGCTTCTTCACATTCTCGACAGAAATGAAATGGCGGCATGGATCGAGATGGAATCCACGGTAGCCGAAGCGTGGAGCATCCTGGATATCACAGCATTGTGCTACCCATTTCACTCCATCCACCCGGGTTGCGCTCTCTATCTGGGCAGGGAGTAACTGCATGAAACTCTGCATACCGTAGAAGGCGCCCTTGGCGGTCTTCGCCTTGATAACAACCCCCTTGGCGGTTACGGTAAGGCGATAACCTTCCTCGGCAATTTTCAGCGAAGGAGAAATCTGTATAGAGATATTCCCCTTCTTTCCACCTACCGTTACCTCATAACCTGTAGAAGCCTTCAGTTTGTCTGCCATGTACTGGGCGATATTTCTGCCTTCAGCCGTCTGGTAAGCGATTACCACCTTCTGTGGCAATACGAACTCACCTTTCTGTACCTGAGTCTTCACCGGTATCGGGATAATATTAATATCGGCAGCAGATGCCGGAGTGGAGATACCACCCAGCATCGCTGCACAGGCTACAAACGAGCCTAATAAACGATTGAACTTTGCCATGATTTAATATATTAATAAGTTATTACAATGGCTTGTACTCCACGAAAGCCTCCATGGCCTCATAGCATGCCAGACCCAACTGGTCGTAGAGCGATGCAGTAGCACGGTTACGGTCTTCGGCTCTCTGCCAGAACAGGCGCTCATCATTACCCAAGAAAGGAGCACTCTCCATCTGCGACTGATGCTTGAGAATAGAGTTACGCTTTGCCCGCAACTCCTCAGGGCTCAATGGAACACACATTTCGATATTCTCAATCTCCCATTCTGCCCAGGCACCACGATACATCCAGATGCGACAGTCCTTCAACCATTCTGCACCCGCTTTCTTCTCTTCGTCGATAGCTGCCAGAACGGCATCGGTACACTTCTTGTGGGTTCCGTGAGGATCAGCAAGGTCGCCGGCAACATAAATCTGATGTGGCTGCACCTTCTGCAACAGAGCTCTCACTATCTCTACATCCTTCTCGGTCATTGGCAACTTTTCTATCTTGCCGCTCTCATAGAATGGCAGGTCGAGGAAGTGGACATGGTCAAGCGGAATTTCATTATAAGTACAAGCGGTACGAGCCTCACCACGGCGGATCAGTCCCTTGATGGTCAGGATATCTCTCGTATCGAAGTCACTTTCCTTCTTCTTGGCAAAGAAGGTCTTGATTTCCTTATATTTATTAGAGATGATACTATCCTTTGAGTCAGCAAAGAGCTGGTTAAAACCATTGATAAAGTGCATGAATCTTGTTACTTCCTCATCACCCACAGCAATGTTTCCTGATGTTTCGTAAGCTACATGCACATCGTGGTTCTGCTGTACCAGTCGGCGGATAGTTCCTCCCATTGAGATAACATCATCGTCTGGGTGTGGAGAGAACACGATAACCTTCTTAGGGAATGGTGTTGCACGCTCCGGACGATAGGTATCATCTGCATTTGGCTTACCACCTGGCCATCCGGTAATGGTATGCTGCAAATCATTGAAAATCTTGATATTGGCATTGTAGGCAGAGCCGTAGAGAGCCAGAAGTTCACTCAGTCCGTTCTCATTATAATCCTTATTGGTCAACTTCAGGATAGGCTTGCCGAGTTTCTGGCAGAGCCATACCAGTGCCGAACGCACCAGTTTATCACTCCACTGGCATGAAGTTACGAGCCATGGATGCTCAATACGTGTCAGATGATGAGCAGCACCCAGGTCGATGACAACATGAGCATTCGGATGAGTCTGAAGGAATGATGCCGGCAGGGTATCTGTGATAGAGTTCTCCACCACCTTCTGCATAATCTCTGCCTTCTCTTCGCCCCAGGCTGTCAGATAGATGCTCTTGGCTGAGAGCAAGGTAGCGATACCCATGGTGAGCGAACATGGAGGAATGGTTTCCTTGGTCTGCTCGCTGTTCTCCATCTCTTCGCGAGAGGTATTGCCGATGAGGATGATACGGGTCATCGACTGGATGCCCGAACCTGGCTCGTTGGCAGCAATATTACCCGAACGGCCTATACCTATGAGAGCTACATCGAGACCGCCGAAGGTCTTGATACGCTGCTCATAAAGACGGCAACTGTCCTGTACGGCATCCTGTGCCACAAAACCATCCAGTGTAAAGATGTTCTGCTCAGCCACATCCACATGATCAAGGAAACGCTCCTTCAACTGGTTGATGGTACGGAGAGAGCTGTCCTTCTGGAGCGGATAATATTCGTATGCATTGAATACAACAACATTGCGGAAGCTCAGGGTCTTCTCGTTGTAACGGCGAACGAGTTCATCGTATACAGAATAGAGAGAAGAACCGGCACCCAGCGCCATCACATAGAATTTGCCTTCCTGCTGTGCTGCCTTGATGCCAGCTTCTATTTTATCAGCAACATGACTGGCACCTTCTATCATAGAGGCAAAGATGTCTGTATGAATCTTCTCCATTCTGGAGATTTCAGAGTATTCTACAGTCGTCTTTGGCTTGTAGAACTCTACAGGTACTTTATTGAGTACGATTTGCGAACTAAGATTGAGTCTCATATCTTTATCTATATTTAAATAGGTTATATTTTTTTTTAAAATGACGGATTAGAGTTCAGATGCCATTGCTGCAGCACCCAGGATAGCAGCCTTGGCACCATCCAGTCCGCTCATCAGAAACTTAGCCTTACCTTTATATAATGAGAGCACATGCTCGTTATATGCTTCTTCAATAGGACGGAAGAGCAGATCGCCAGCCTGTGCCAATCCTCCGAAGAAGATAAAAGCCTCCGGGCTCAGAAAGGTAGCTATCTCTGCACAGGCCTTGCCGATTCTTGTACCGGTTTGTCTGAACACTTCCCGTGCCAGTGTATCTCCTGCCATGGCTGCCTTATAAACTGCATAAGATGTAATTTCTTCCCTTGGAATATTTCTCAGCTCAGTTGCCCCAGTTGATGCTTCGAGCATGGCCAAGGTAGTACGGACCACGCCTGTAGCCGAACAGTAGGTCTCCAGACAGCCCTTTCTGCCACAGCCGCATGGTCTACCGTCAGGATCCACTACCATGTGTCCCAACTCACCGGCAAAACCGTCGCAACCATAAATCAGCTGTCCGTTAGCCACTATACCCGATCCTACGCCTGTTCCGAGAGTGAGTTCTACGAAGTTTTTCATGCCAACCGCAGCACCATATTTCATTTCTCCCATAGCAGCCGCATTTGCATCATTGGTAATAGCAACCGGAATGCCCAGTTTCTCTGCAAACATGTCAGCCAGCGGTACAATACCCTTAGCCCATACCAGGTTTGCTGCATTTTCAATGGTCCCCTTGTAATAGTTACCACAAGGCGCACCGATGCCCATGGCACGAATTTTCTCCATACCACCTACCTGTTCTACTATCTGCATCACAGCTTTTACCGACTCCTCTACGTATTGTTCTACGCGTTGGAATGTCTGGGTCTTGATTGAGGTTGTAGCTATTATTTCTCCGTCCCCATCAACGATGCCGAAAACGGAATTGGTTCCACCCAAATCCAAGCCAATCACTAAAGACTTTACATCGTATTCCATACTTCTTTTAATTAATAGGTTAAAATCGAAAAATAACGAGGAGCGATACAAACTTCCGTTTATTAAATTATTTATTAACGCTCAGTTCGTTACTAAAATATTTTATTTTGCAAAGTTACTAGTTTTATCAAACACAGCAATGAAAATAGCGTTAATATTTCTAAAACAGAAACATTTTTTATACTTTGAGCCTTCTTATGGCCGAAATACCTGCACTTCGCTCGCTTCTGATGCCGATTAAGTGTAACCCCCTTTTGTGCACTTACGTATCCAACCTCTCTATATATAATTAAGGTATAGAAGAAAACAGGATGTCCGAAAACGACGAAAAGTATACTATTTTTCGCCATTTAAGTTTTATTAACAGCAAAAATATTGCACCAATACAGAAAAACCTTATCTTTGCAACTAAAAAATATTAGTTATGAAAGCTGACTTAATAAAATATCTTAGAAAGATAAACAAAAAGCCCTCAGTTCAGGGCAAGCTCCTGGAGCAGTTTATCTCTCACGGAGCCTCCACTATCCCAGAGATGTCGAAGGCTATCGGAGTTAGCTTACCGACAACAACAAGTGCCCTCAACGAGTTGATAAAAGAAGGACTCGCCAGAGAGATTGGAAAGAAAGACAATTCTTCGGGACGCATCCCGATGGTTTACGACCTCGTTCCAACAGCAGGCTACTTCATCGGCGTCAATCCTGAGATGAACTGCCTGGCACTTGCAGCAAGCGACTTCGCAGGCAATCTGATTACCGAAAAAACAAGAGTGCCTTACGTATATGAGAACTCTCCTGAAAACTTGGAAGAGATAAGCAGAATCATCAATGAGTTTATCGAAAGCCTTCCTGTTTCAAGAGAAGAAATACTTCAAGTTTGCGTGAACGTGGCTGAGCGCGTGAATCCTGTACAGGGAAATGCCTACAACATGTTCACCTTCCTGAAAGAATCATTGACCGACAAGCTGACCCAACTCATACAGCTACCTGTATGTATCGAGAACGATACCCGGAGCATGGCTTTCGCTGAGTTGATTAAGGGACAGTGCAAAGGCCTGAAAGACGCCATCTTCGTGAACGTATGCTGGGGCATCGGAATCGGAATCATCATCGACGGCAAACTCTATTACGGCAAGTCGGGATATTCTGGCGAATTCGGTCACATGACTGCCTACAACAACAACATCATCTGCCACTGCGGCAAGATTGGTTGCATAGAAACAGAGGTTTCGGGCAGAGCACTCAAAAGGAAACTTATCGAGAAGATAAAGGAAGGAAAGACTTCCATCCTCTCTGAAAGAGTTCTGAAAAAGAATGAAGACCTATCACTCCAGAATATCCTGGACGCCATAGCAAAGGAAGATGTACTGAGCCTTGCCACACTGCAACGCATAGCAGATGAACTTGGCAAACAGCTGGCAGGAGTCATCAACATCTTCAACCCTGAAATGCTGGTCATCGGAGGAGAAATGTCGGTTACAGGCGACTACCTCACGCTACCGGTAAAAATGGGTATCAAGAAATTCTCTCTCAACATCATGAATGAGGATTCTATGATCGTTACCTCAAGTCTGAAAGGTCTTGCAGGAATCACGGGAGCCTGTCTGATGGCAAGATACCGGCTTCTGAATGAGAACATCGACAAATAAGGAATTTAAACAACCAATACAAAACCTATTTTAAGTATGAAGAAGTCTCTTCTTTTTGCACTATGCCTGGGGCTGGCAACCATAACAGCTGCCGCCCAGCGCAACTACAGCCAGGTAGACCCCATCCAACCTGTGCCAACCGCTAAGCAGGTGGCATGGCAGAAACTGGAAACCTATGCTTTTATCCATTTCGGCCTCAACACCTTCAATGATAAGGAATGGGGATACGGAAATTCGGATGTAAAGACCTTCAATCCTAAGAAACTGGATTGCGAACAATGGGCAAGAACCCTGGTTGCTGCGGGCATGAAAGGAGTCATCATTACTGCCAAACATCACGACGGCTTCTGCCTCTGGCCTACACGCACCACAGATTACTGCATCCGCAACACACCTTATAAGAATGGTGAAGGTGATGTGGTAGGAGAACTCTCCCTAGCATGCAAGAAATACGGTTTGAAATTCGGAGTTTACCTCTCGCCTTGGGACAGACACCAGGCAAGCTACGGTTCTCCCTACTACCTGAAACTCTACCAGCGCCAGCTCAAGGAACTTTTGAGCAACTACGGCGAACTTTTCGAAGTATGGTTTGACGGAGCCAATGGAGGAGACGGCTGGTACGGAGGTGCCGAAGAAAGCAGAACCATCGACAGAAGGAACTACTACAATTTTCCTAGGATTTTCGAAATTGTTGACAGTTTACAACCCAATGCCATTCTTTTCGGTGATGGCGGACCGGGATGCCGATGGGTAGGAAATGAAAATGGATTTGCAGGCGAGACCTGCTGGTCTACAATACCATCCAACACCGTCTATCCAGGCTTCAAAGACTACAAACAGTTGCAGTTTGGATGGGAAGACGGCGACCAGTGGACACCAGCTGAGTGCGATGTTTCTATCCGCCCGGGATGGTTCTACCATGAGAAAGAAGACAGTAAGGTAAAAACCGTTGAAGACCTGTGCGATCTCTACTACAAGAGTGTAGGACACAACGCTACCATGTTATTCAACTTCCCGGTAGACAAGGATGGACTCATCCACCCTATCGACTCTGCAAATGCAGTAAACTTCCATAGGAAAATCCGACAAGAATTATCTGTCAATCTACTGAAAGGCATCACACCTAAAGTAGACAGCCAGCAAGGCAAGCACATTGGCAAGAATATCACAGACGGCCAGTATGACACCTTCTGGGCTTCTAAAAAGAAAAAAGATGCCTATATCGAGTTTCAACTCGGAAAGCCAAAATCTATCACACGCCTCATGCTCCAGGAATACATACCTCTGGGGCAGCGCGTAAAAGCCTTCTCAATCTATTACCAACAAGGCAAAAACTGGGTAAGGCTCGACCCTAAGGAAGAGACTACCACTATCGGCTACAAGCGAATACTTCGCTTCGATAAGATTACTACAAGTGGCATCCGCATCGTAATCGACGATGCAAAGGGATGCCCTTGTATAAACTCTGTTTCAGCATTCTAATAACTAGAAAGAAGTACGAAAAAATTTTTAACTAACAATAAATAATAGCCCTATGAACAAAAGAGCAAATTTGTATTTTGCAGCGCTTTTAGGTGCGATGTCACCTCTTTGCACTGTTTCTGCATTGGCTGCTCAAAGCAATTCTACCATTGCTACAGCTACCCAGCAGCAAAACTCATGTACAGGTACTGTTAAAGACGCTACCGGAGAACCTATCATCGGCGCAACCATCAGAATCGAAGGTAAGACCGGTGGAACCGTAACTGACCTGGATGGTAACTTCACCCTCAGCAACATCGAAAAGGGTGCCAAACTTACCATCACTTATGTGGGTTACAAATCACAGACCCTCACATGGAGCGGTAGTCCGCTCAACATCACTTTGCAGGATGATGCCAACATGCTTGAAGAGACCGTAGTCATCGGTTACGGTACAGTAAAGAAGGCTGACTTGGCTGGTTCTGTGGCAGTTTTGGACAGCAAGAGTTTCAAGGACCAGCCTGTTGCACGTGTTGAGGATGCCCTCAACGGACGTATGTCTGGTGTGCAGGTAATGTCAAGCGGTGTTCCTGGTGGAGCCATGAAGATTCGTGTACGTGGTGCCAGTTCCGTAAACAAGAGCAACGACCCTCTCTACGTTGTAGATGGTATCGTTCGCGAGACAGGTCTTGAGGGTATCAGCCCTGAAGATATCCAGAGCATCCAGGTATTGAAGGACGCTTCTTCTACAGCCATCTATGGTGCCCGCGGTGCCAATGGTGTTGTCATGGTACAGACCAAGACAGGTAAGGCAGGCGCAACACAGGTAACATTCGATGCAAGTTTCGGTTTTTCTAATGCATATAATGTACCAGAAGTGATGAGCACCAAGGACTATGCAAATGCTTTGGTTCAATATAAGGGTGCAGACTCTGATGCACTTGCAGACTATATCAGTGGTGCTAATCCCGGCATCGACTGGATGGACCAGTTGCTCCATACCGGTATTACTCAGAACTATAAGATAGCTGTTTCTAAGGGTAACGAACAGACTCAGACCTACTTTTCTGCCAACTATATGGATCAGGAAGGTGTTGTAAGAGATACCAAGTCAAGACGTTACGCAGTAAAACTGAACATTCATAATAAACTTTTCGATTGGTTGGAATTAACAGCTGATGCAAACTTAGCTCGCACAGAGAATAGCGGTGTAGGTTTCGGTCAGAATCAGTCTAACCCTATTTGGATAGGTTTGAATTACTCTCCTACCATGGAAATGTATACTGCAGCAGGTAACTACAATAAGGATCCATACAACTGTATACAGGAAAACCCATATGGTGTGATTCACCAGAATCAGAACGACCGCCAGCGCAATATGGTTACAGGACACGTTGATTTGAAATTCAACATTCTTCCAGGTTTGACATTCACCACTACAAATGGTGTCGATTATAACGACTACAAATGGTATGATATGTCATCAGCCAAGGTATTAGGTAGCACCAACATGAGCAACAATAATGCACAGGTGATAGCTCTCCAAAGTACCAATAATTTGACCTACATGGGCAAATGGGGCGAGCACAATCTGACAGCAACGGGAGTTTGGGAGGCTACTCGTAACGAAACCCGCACCATGAATATCGAAGGTAAGAATGTAGCACAGGAAGTTCTTGGTTACTGGAATGTAAAGAATGCATCAAACCGTGATGCAGACAATGGCTACAGTAAGTGGACCATGCTCTCTGGAGTAGCCCGCGTCATGTACAACTATGCCGACCGCTACATGCTGACCGGTACATTCCGTGCCGATGGTTCCAGCCGTTTCACCAACAAGAAGTGGGG
>CAVHWE010000046.1:0-13703 GCA_963639495.1 bacterium
ATGCCGAGCAGTTTGGCAAGACCTACGATGATGAGCTTCACCGCGTCATCATCCATGGCATCCTGCACCTCTGCGGAATCAACGACAAGGGTCCGGGAGAGCGTGAAATTATGGAGGAGAACGAGAACAAGGCGCTCGCCCTGCTCGAAGGTGCTTCGATATTGAAGAAGTAAAGCCCTTCTCTATAATTTGAAGAAGCTAGGTTTCTTCAATTTCAGGTAGAAGTATAGAAAAAACAACTGTTAACTGTTAACCTGTTAACTTCTGAATGTGGTTGATGGTTAATACAAAAGAAGAAAGATGTTCTATCAACTTATACAAAAGAAAAGAGATTTATGGTTTCAATCTTCTGATTGTACGGTTTTATACCTCGTTGATTATATTGATCAGCGAGGTATGTTGCGTGATGCCCAGATTGATGCAATCAAGACTTATCTGTTTTTGAAAATAGCCTGTCAGGGCAAGCCGCTTTGGCAACTTTTTGCAGAAGGCGAATTTAATGAAACTGACGTTGATGCAGAGGAAATCAATGCAGAGGCACGGGATGTGATGACAAAGAATCCTGCTGCGTTGGCCTTGTATCAGTATAGCAGACAGAAAGACCGCAACGGCAAGCAGATAGCTCCAGAGCTGGAGCAGTTTATCCGTCATCATGCCAGGGAGATTGATTACGAGAAAGTGTTGAAGGATATCTTTTACCAGGTAACTTATTCGGATTATCTTTTCAGTCTTCCTATGGGTGCGGGAAAAACCTATCTGATGGCCGCATTCATTTATATAGATTTGTACTTTGCTCAGAATGAGCCGCATAATCCGATATGGGCACATAATTTCCTGATATTGGCACCATCCGGCTTGAAGTCAAGCATCGTTCCTAGTCTTCGTAGTATTCAGAACTTTGACGTTACCTGGCTTTTCCCGGCAGCTACAGCCATGCAGCTGAAGAGGCTCGTAAAATTTGAAATCCTTGATGAGCAAAAGAGTGCCAGGAAAAGCAATGTAATCAGAAATCCCAATGCGTTTAAGATTAACCAGCATTGGGATGGAGGTACGATGATGGGATTGGTGGCTATTACAAATGCAGAGAAGGTTATCTTAGACAGATGGGAGGAGAACGGGAAAGACCAGAGTCTTCTTTCGGATGATGAACGCCGGCTGGTGGATGTGGCTAATGAGCTGCGCAATATGATAGGTAAAATACCTTCTCTTTCTATTTTTATCGATGAGGTGCATCATGCTTCTGATGGTGAAATCAAACTCCGTCAGGTGGTTGCAGGATGGGCTACTCAAGGTTGTAATTTCTGCAATGTGCTTGGCTTTACGGGCACTCCTTATCTGGAAAAAGCAGAGAAGGTGACATTGGGCGGAAGTTTCAATATCAAGAATACCAATATCACCAATGTGGTGTATTTCTATCCGTTGATGGAGGGTATCGACAACTTCCTGAAGCGTCCCGAAGTAAAGTTTACGGACCATGATATGCTGACCATTGTGAGAAGCGGAGTGCATGAGTTTTTCGATAAATATAAGGATACAACCTATGCTGATGGAACCTGTGCGAAGCTTGCTGTATATTGCGGTCAGATTCCAACTCTCGAAGAAGAAATCTATCCTCTCGTATCCGAGATTGTAACGGAATATGGATTGAACCCTGCAGAGGTGATTCTGAAGCGCCATAAGGGTAGTAATTCCTCTAAGGCAGGTGCCAGAAAATATGCAGAGCCCGAAGGTTCAGAGGCGGCTTTCGCCATGCTCGATTCGCCTACCTCTAAAATCCGTATCGTGCTGCTGGTGCAGATAGGAAAGGAGGGATGGGATTGCAAGAGCCTTACGGGCGTGGTGCTGCCTCATGAAGGGGCGTGCCCTAAGAACATGGTGCTGCAAACTTCCTGCCGCTGCCTGCGACAGGTGGTTCGGGGCGAACAGGAAAAAGCCTTGGTTTGGATGAACAGGTGGAATGCCGACAAACTCAACAAGGAATTGAAGCAGCAGCAGAACATCACACTCCAGGAATTCAGCAAGAAGCCGGAACCTGCAAAGAAGCGCATAGAGCGATTCTCACGTATGGATAAGCAGCAGGTGCCACCCATTGATTTCTTCCAACTGAAAGTGGAATATGAAACTCAGGTGATCGAAGAACAGTCAGATACTGCCACGCTGCTTGCTGACGAAAGTTTGAAGCAGAAGGCTAACCGCTCGCTGGTTTATGTTCAAGACTTTGAAGGAAACATGCTCGGCTATGAGGAGCTGAGAAAAGAGAATGGAGAGAGCTTCACTTTCCACTGGTGGTTGCAGAAAATAGCCAAGGAAAGTATGGGGGCGCTGAGTATGAAAGAATTGAAACAGTATGAGACTCAGCTGCATAAACTGTTCGATGAGATTACGATTGCTGATGAGCAGGATGGGAAATATCGTACAGAGAATATGGAGTATGACCATTATCAGATACGTGCCAACATCCGGAAGGCTTTTGTGCCTAAGCGTGATTTCCGCATCTCAGAAGAGGTGGTTCCTGATACGGCAACCATCCTCTCGGTGGAGCAACCTATGCCTCTTGATGTGGAAGACGACAGCCGTTTCTATCCAAGCGAGAAAGTGGTGAAGGAAATCCTGGCATGGGACAATGACCCGGGCAAGATGGAACTCCCGCCAGAAGTGAAGGCTGTTGTGGAAAAGATGAAGGCTGCCGGATTCTCTGATACTGACATCCAGATGATGGTGAAAGACAAGCTGCCTAAGGATGAATATCCTGAGCGCAATCAGACTTACCATTATCTGCCTTACCGCTTCGACAGTAACCTGGAGAAGGAATACTTTGCCAACGGATTGATTCCGCTGATGAAGGATAAGCAGCTGGAGTATTATTTCAATGGCGATGATACGCTTACAGAGTTTAAGATTCGCTGCTATCGCAGGGTGGGCAAACACTGGCAGTATGATGGACTTTATTATCCCGACTTCCTGGTGCTCAGCCGTGATGCTGAGGGCAGGATCGACCGCATTTGCATCATAGAGACGAAGGGCGAGGTATATGCTGCCAAGTTCAAGGAGCGCCTGGAGTTTATGCGAGATGTGTTTGTGCCAAAGAATAATGAGGCTTTCCATCGCAAGCGATTCCAGTTCCTTTATCTGGAGGACACCATTTCTGCTGAAGAGAGAATGGCAAAGACCCTACAGATGATTAAGGAATTTTTCATATAAAATAGAATAAAGACAATGGCTACAAAATATATTTCATATTATCCCAATACCCTGGAGGGGCAAGCCCTCCTGGATAATTTTGTGCGCACCCGCCGCATTCTCCGCTATCGTGACAACGATCGCATCGTGGAGCATATTAAGCGAGGAATGCCGCTCTATGAGGTGGAATCTCTCGAAAAGAGAGGCGCCAACGAGAAGCATAACCTGATGATGCATGGTGAGTGCCTTTCTACCTGTGCCTATCTCAAGGAGCAGGGCATAGAGGTGGATTTGGTTTATATCGACCCGCCCTTTGCCAGCGGAGCCGATTATGCCAAGAAAATCTATATCCGCCGCAATCCGCTTGTGCAAAAAGTAATGAAAGAAGCGGAGCAGAATCTCGATAATGAGGAAATGAAAGAGTTTGAGGAGAAAATGTACGGAGACATCTGGGACAAGGAAAGATACCTCAACTGGATGTACGAGAATCTGATGGCAATCAAGAGCGTGATGAGCGAGAATGCAAGCATCTATGTGCATCTGGATGACCATATTGGGCATTACGTTAAAATCCTCATGGACGAAATATTTGGAGAAGGAAACTTTAGAAATGATATTTCTTGGAAGAGTACAGCATCGCATAATGATTCAAGTAAAAGCTTTAGTAGTATTTCTGACCATATATATTTCTACTCGTTGTCTGAAAATGGTGTCTTTAATACATTATATACTCCCTATACTGATGAATATATTGCCAATGAGTGGATAAAACTTCCTTCTGGCAGATATTATAAAGCAGAGAATATGCTAGACCCTCAATTAAAAATGGAAGAATATGACTTTCATGGAACAAGGGCGAGATGGCGTACGACACCTGAAAAGTTTGAAGTTTTATGGAATGCAGAACAGACAGAAGTTCCTAATAGTCATGGTCGTATTAAACTAGGCAAAAATGGTAAGCCTATAAAGCGTTGCAGAATAATATTCAAGGATGAACTTCCAGGAACCCCAATTAATGATATTTGGAATGATATTTCTTATGTTGCTGGTCGTTCTCAAGAAAAAGAAGATTACGCCACTCAGAAGCCGGAAGCCCTTTTGGAGCGTATTATCAAGGCTTCATCCAACGAAGGAATGCTCGTGGCTGATTTCTTTGGCGGAAGCGGGGTAACCGCAGCCGTGGCTCATAAGCTCAACCGCCGCTTTATTCATGGCGACGTGAATATCAATAGCCTTCAGACTGCTCGCGACCGACTGGTTAATGCCGGAGCAGAGTTTGAGATAAAGGAAGTGAAAGATGGCGTGCGTCTCTTCAGAAATCCTGTACAGACGATGGATAAGCTACGCGACAACCTGATACCGGGTTTAACAGCCAACGCCAAGCTGGACAGCCAGTATTGGGCAGGCTCTATCATGGACAGCAAGTATGGTATGATGCCCGTATATCTGCCTAATCTACTCGATGGAAGCAAGCGAGTGCTGGATAAGAGTGAGATGATGAACATCATCCATAAGGCGCTGCCTGATTTGCCTGATGAGGTGAAGCGTGTCATCATCTATTACGTGGATGTGGAAGAGATAAACGAGTTGCGCCAATTCATAGAAGCCGAAAACCAGCAGACGCTGATAGAATTTGAGTTGAGAGACTTGAAGCAGGTGCTCGACGAGGTGATAATGGAAGATGAGGCTGAATGGGATTTGCAGGAAGCCAAGGATTCGCTGGGCTTGTCGATGGGATGGAAACTTCAACTGAAATCATTCCATAGCGACCGGGTAGCAAAGAAAGTTCATGGTTTCAACGAAAAAGGTGTTCTGCAGACAAACAAGAAACGAGCAAGCGGTAAGAGTGCCAACTTCTCGAAAATAAAACTCAGCGATGAAGGGCTGGAAACCATCGAATGGGCTTCTGTAGATTGCGTCAATGCTGAGAAAAATGCTCCTTGGCACAGTGATATGGAGGTGAAGATAGAGAAGATGGGAACCGTAACCATCAACGGAAAGAAAACCCAGGATTATTGGGATGCTAGCATTGTATCAGACGATAAGCCTTTGCGCTTGAAAATTCGTAATATTTGCGGGGATGAAACCATTTTCGTTCTATAAGCGAAAGCGGTGGAAGTATAGAAAAACAGCTGTTAACTGTTAACCTGTTAACTGCGAATAAATAAAAAGGGAGATTCCAGCGATGATGGTTGGAGTCTCCCTTTCCCTTTATCTTATGCTTTCGGCGCATTTGAATCCGCCGCAAGCAAGTCTAGATTTCTATCGCCTTGATTCTCTCCCTACATTCTTTCAGAATTCCAGTTAGTTCCTCCACGGTCGTGGCTCTCAGCATGGCGATTCTCGTCTGGCGAAAATCGGGAATGCCCTTGAAGATTGGGGAGGCGGCTAGGTGGCGACGGGTGTGGAGAATGCCTCTGTACTCATCGATGCGCTCCACGTTGATGCGCAGCTGCTCCTCCAGGAGGTCAATCTTCTCATCTACGGTTAATGGAGTTGCGCCTGTATTATCCAGATAATCACGCATCTCCTTGAAAATCCATGGCCTGCCGAAGGTGGCTCTGCCAATCATTACCGCATCTACGCCGTATCTTTCGAAGGCAAGCTTGGCTTCTTCCGGGGTCGTAATATCGCCGTTGCCAATAATCGGAATATGGATGCGGGGGTTGTTCTTCACCTCACCTATGAGACTCCAGTCGGCTTCTCCGGTGTACATCTGGCTACGGGTTCTGCCGTGGATGGTGAGCGCCTGGATTCCGCAATCCTGTAGCTGCTCGGCAAGGTCGGTGATGATGAGGTTCTCGCAATCCCATCCCAATCGGGTTTTCACAGTTACCGGCACGTTTACCGCCTTCACCACTTCTCTTGTAATATCCAGCATCAATGGGATATTTCGGAGCATTCCGGCTCCTGCACCCTTTCCGGCAACCTTCTTCACCGGGCAACCGAAGTTAATATCAATCACATCCGGCTTCGCCTGTTCTACGATTTTGGCAGCTTCCACCATATCCTCGGTGGTGCGACCATAAATCTGAATGCCCACAGGGCGCTCTTCATCGCTTATCGTAAGCTTGCTGACAGTACTTTTGATGCTTCTCACCAAGGCTTCCGCCGATACGAACTCAGTATAAACCATGGCGGCTCCGAATCGCTTGCAGAGCATGCGAAAACCAATATCTGTTACGTCTTCCATCGGAGCGAGGAAGAGGGGCTGTGGCCCAAATTCTATATTACCTATTTTCATGAGTTTCGAGTGAAATCTTCTTATTCCTATGATGTATATCTTCTTTTTTGCGGCTGCAAAGTTACTGCTTTTTTCTGAAAATAAAGAAAATACTACTTCAAAAGATGATACATTCCCCCTGCAAAGGTCTTGATGACTCCCTTCATCTCCAATGTGAAGAGGAGGGAAGTGAGGCGAGAAATGTCGATATTCGTCTTTACGGAGATAAGATTCACTTGCAGGTCGTTGGTCTTGGAGAGGACATCTACGATGAGTTGCTCCTCTGGAGATAATTCCGGGAAGAGGCTGCGCTCGATGCCCTGCTGCTTGGCTCGCATCAGGGTTGTATCATCCTGCCAGCCCATATCCTTCACGAAATCCTCGGCACTGGTGATGAGCGTGGCGCCGTTGTTGCGTATCAGGTTGTTGCAGCCCTCGCTGTAGTGGTCGCCTATCCTGCCCGGGAAGGCAAAGACATCCCTACCGTAGGATTGCGAAATATCGCAGGTGATGAGACCGCCGCCGTGAGCTGCGCTCTCTATCAGAATGCAGGCATCCGACATTCCCGCTACGATGCGGTTGCGGCGCACGAAGTTTATCTTATCAGCGTTTGTACGGGTAAGGAATTCGGTGAGCAGTCCGCCCTGTTCTATCATTCTTGCCGCCGTTTCCCGGTGCTGACGGGGATAGAGGTCATCCAGACCGTGAGCCAGCACGCCTATGGTTTCGTAGCCGCTGGCGAGTGCCTGGCGGTGCGCCACGATGTCCACTCCGTAGGCAAGTCCGCTCATGATAAGCACGTTGGGTGAGAGCTGCTTCAGGTCGGTGATGAAGCGGCGGATGAGGTCTTCGCCGTAAGGTGTGCAGTGGCGGGTTCCAACGATGTTGATGACGCGCTGCTGGTTGAGGTTGGCGTTGCCTTTATAGAAGAGGATGAGAGGTGCGTCATCGCAGTCTTTGAGGCGTTGCGGATAGCGGTCGTCGTTCATCGGAATGGGTTCTATTCCGTAGCGTATGTCGTACTCCAGTTCTTCCTCAGCGCGTTTTCGGGCTTCTTCGCAGTTCTGGATAGCGCTCACGAGTTTATCCGAGGCATCGGGGAGGATGTCTCTGAGGTTGTTCTTATGCTCCAGGATGAGCGTAGCGGAGCCTACCTTTCTGTATAGCTCCAGCATTCCTGCCAGGCTGAAGTAATTGAGCCTTGTCAGGAGGATGGTGTTTAGTATTTCCTGTTGGTCTGCCATAATCTTTGTCTTTTATCTCTTCAAGTATTCGTAACCTATCCTGCACCTCAGGCATTCCTTCCTGTCGCAGTATTCCTTCTTCAGCTGTATAAGCGCCTGGCTATCCCCGGCGTTCTCTACCGGCAGGCCGCATTCCTTCCACATCCTTACTATGTGGTTATTCTCGGCCTTCAGCTCCTCCAGGAAGTCGAAGGCGCGGTCGCAGTATTTCTCCTCGCCCCGGTGCCTTCCATAGGCAAAGAGGATGGGAACCACGGTGTTGATGATGAGCAGATTGAGCGAGAAAGGGGAGAGATGCTTCTCGTTACGGATGCTCGTGCTGCCGAAGGTATAATGGGTTTCCCAATACTCCGTAACGCTGGTTGAAAGCACCTGCTTCGCCTCCTTCACCGTGCTTGCCTCGAGCAGCTGGCTCAACCCCGCACGGCGGTTATAATAAAGATTGGCTAACTGCGAGATGCGGATGTGAGGGAAGTTCTGCGGACGCAGGCGCAGGAAGCGCCACTGCTTGTAATCCATCGGCTGCAGTGAGAATTTATGCGAGAGATAGAGATATTCGTTCCTCAACCGGGAGAAATACCCGTCGTTCAGTGCGTCTTTCTGATATCTTTCGGGAATGGTGTTCAGTTCCAGCAGTCCGGCTTGCCCCAGAAAGATGGCTTCTATCTGGAAGAGGTCGTCGCGGTGATGGTCTACGGCTCTCAGCGGTAGATGGTAAGCCCACTGCTCGAAGGCGTCGCCGTTGATTCCGAACCCGTAGTTGCGCGCCAGGGTCACGAAGTAGGCGTTCTCCCAATCGCCGTTACATTGCTTCACGCGCGCCTCTATCGCATCGGTTTTCTGCGATAAGCGCTCGGTTTGCAGGGCGCTCATCCAACTGTGCACGGTGAGGCGGGTGAGCGATGGGATAATCTGGTAGCAGGGAGGATACTGGTCGATGCTCAGCAGCTCCTGATAATGTTTCGATACGTTTTCGGGGATGTCGAGCTGCAACTGCACGAGGGGCTCGCCTTTCGAGTTCTTGGCTTCTACATCGATGGTTCCGCAAACGTGCAGGATAACGTTGTCGTAGCGTTCATCCTTATCATGTCCGTGCACATACCAGTCGCTTGCCTTGTCATGAATCTCCACGTTTCCCACCCATAGGGTTCCGTTGAGTTTGATTTTGGCATTGAAGAAATCGGGCCCTGCATTGCGGTTGTGCAGTCCGGGGTCAATTACTTCCACAGCCTGGTGCCAGGTGGTGGTGAGTGGAGAGAGTGGGAAGAGCTTGTGCTTCCACACGTAGTGAAGGAGTTGCTCCATAATCTTATGTTTAGTTTATAGTTTATAGTTAATAGTTTATAGGGCTTGACCTCTTGATGTGTGGAGGGAATCCTTTACGCATGGGGTGAAAGTCCCGGGATAGTTGATAGCCTATAGATAATAGTTTATTGGGGGAATGGTGCAAAAAACAGCTGTTAACTGTTAACCTGTTAACCTTTTAGTTGGGGGTGCATCATCTTCCTGTCAGCAAGGATGCCCCTATTAACTATAAACTATCAACTGTTAACTTAACTATAATATTTCTCGAATGCCTTATCGTAGTCCTCGCTGTTGCCCAGCTTTCCGTTGATGAGGCAAACGAGCTCTACGGTTGCCTTGAGGCAGAGTTTCTCGTCCTTGGCACGGAAGATGTCCTGATGGAAGACATATCTCACGCCCTGCTTCTCCAGCCACAGGCGCGAGAGGAATTCATCATCGCATTGCAGCGGAACCTTGTACTGCAGGTTCATTCTCGCCACCACAGCATCCACGCCCTTATTGTGCATTTCGGCAAAGCTGAGGCCGCATTCCTTCAGAAAGAGATGGCGGGTATGCTCCATGTAGTGCAGATAGTTGGCATTGTTCACGATGCCCTCAATATCGCACTCATAATCTCTTACTTCCATCTTCGTCTCAAATATATATCTGCTCATAATTTTCTCTTTTTTAGTTACTAAATGAGGCTAAAAGCCTTAAATCACTGCAAAAATAACCAAAATTTTCTATTTATTATTATAATAACAAGGATTTTTCAAGGTTTTTCGAAGAAAAATGTGTATTTTTGCCGAAAGGTTTAGAAATAAGAACAAAAATAAAAATAGATAAAGATGAAAATTGCTTTGATCGGCTACGGAAAGATGGGACACATGATCGAGGAGATCGCCCTGCAGCGTGGCCACGAAATCGTTTGTAAGATTGACGTGAATAACCCTCAAGACATCGACAGCCCGGAGTTCTGCTCTGCCGATGTTGCCATTGAGTTTACCAACCCTACTGCCGCCTACGGCAACTATCTGAAGGCTTTCTCTCACAACGTGAAGGTGGTTTCAGGTTCTACAGGTTGGATGAAAGACCATAAGGAAGACGTGGAGAAACTCTGCGCCGACGGTAAGCAGACCCTCTTCTGGGCGTCTAACTTCAGCATCGGTGTAGCCATTTTCTCTGCCGTAAACCGCTATCTGGCTAAAATCATGAATGGTTTCCCACAGTACTCTGTATGCATGCAGGAAACCCACCACGTTCATAAGCTCGATGCGCCATCTGGAACAGCCATCACGCTTGCCGAGGAAATCATCGACAATATCGACCGTAAGAAGGATTGGAAGCGTGGCGTAACCTACTGGACTGAGGATGGCCATCACGATGAGGGCGATGCAAACATCACCGATGAGGATTTGGTCATCAACTGCGTACGCGATGGTGAGGTTCCAGGAATCCACGCCGTGATGTACGACAGCGATGCTGATATGATTACCATCGAGCACAGTGCCCATTCTCGCAAGGGTTTCGCCCTGGGAGCCGTTCTCGCAGCTGAGTTTACAGCCAACCATTCCGGCTTGCTCACTACATCAGATTTGTTTAAGTTCTAAGCAGAAGTTATGATAGATAAAGAGAAACAAAAACTCAATATGAAGGTACAGTGGGCGAAGTTCGCAGTGGTTCTCGCCCTCTATCTCCTCTTTCTGGTTTGGGTAGAAAGCTGGTTGGGACTCATTGTGGTTCCGTTCATCTTCGACGTTTACATCACCAAGAAGATTCACTGGCAGTGGTGGAAGGATGAGGAAGGTCCTATCCGTTTCATCATGAGCTGGGTAGATGCACTGGTGTTCGCTCTCGTAGCGGTTTATTTCATCAACCTCTTCTTCTTCCAGAACTATGTCATTCCGTCTTCCTCTCTCGAAAAGAGTCTCCTTACGGGCGATTATCTCTTCGTGAGCAAGGTAAGCTACGGCCCTCGCATTCCTGAAACTCCGCTCACCATGCCGCTCACCCAGCACACCATGCCGCTGGTCAACGTGAAGAGCTACATTGAGTGGCCTCACTGGGATTACCGCCGCGTGAAAGGATTGGGCAACGTGAAGCTCAACGACATCGTTGTGTTCAACTATCCTGCAGGCGATACGCTCGTCAATGAGGAGCGCTATCAGGCGAATGATTACTACCAGATGGTTTACAGCATCGGCGACCAGCTGATGCAGCAGAACGGACAGGAAAAGGATGTGCGCGCGATGAACCCATTGCAGCAGCGCCATTATTTTGAGCAGGTTTATGCTACAGGACGCAACTACATCAGCAGTATGCCGGGCGAATATGGCGACATCATCAGCCGTCCTACCGACCGCCGCGAGAACTACGTGAAGCGCTGCGTTGGTTTGCCGGGACAGACCCTGCAGATCAAGAACCGCATCGTTTATCTTGACGGCAAGGCAAACAAGGAGCCTGATAACGTGCAGTATACTTATAAGATGAAGCTCAAGGGCGAGTTCCCAATCGACCTTGCCGATGAGCTGGGAATCACCAACGAAGACCTGCTGATGTATAATCAGAGCGGCGTGATTCCGCTTACCAAGAAGGCTTATCTGGCGCTGAAGGCGAACAGAAACCTCGTAGAGAGCATCTCTATCAATACAGATGCAACCTATGGCGACCTCTATCCGCTCAACGCCTATACCGGCTGGACAAGAGATAATTACGGTCCGGTATGGATTCCGAAGAAGGGCGAGAGCATCGTTCTTACGCTGAAGAATCTGCCTGTATACGAGCGCTGCATCAAGGTTTACGAGGGCAACGACCTGAAGGTAGACAACGCTGGCCGTATCTTCATCAACGGCAAGCAGGCGAAGAGCTACACCTTCAAGCTCGACTATTACTGGATGATGGGCGACAACCGCCACAACTCAGCCGACAGCCGCTACTGGGGTTTCGTGCCTGAGGACCATATCGTGGGCAAGCCTATCTTCATCTGGTGGAGCCACAGCCCAGATCATCCGGGCTTTTCAGGCATCCGTTGGAACCGCCTCTTCACTTTTGTAGACAATATTAAGTAAGAAAAAAGAAATAAGAATTGAAGACTGCCGTCAAATTCCTAATAGCATTGGTGTTGTCGCTGCTCCTGGCTTGGGCAGTGCGCACCTATGTCTTCACTATCTTCTCGGTGCCTCAGGGCGGGCTTCCGCCCCAGCTGAAGGCAGGCAACCGGGTGATAGTGAACAGGATTGACTGCGAAAATTTCGGGCGTGGCGATGTGGTTGTTTTCACCGATACGGTGGTTTACCAGCCCAAGAACCAGCGCCGCAAGCGCGTCTTCGAGTCTCATTTCATAGGCAGGATAGAGAAGCTTCCTGGCGATACGCTGCGCATCGACACCGTGCAGTTCGTCATCCCAACCATCTGCTGCAAGCGCTGCGGCTGCAAGGATTGCCGCTTCTATCTCTTGAAGACGCCAACCGGCCAGCAGCTCGTTCATAAGCACCAGATGATAGGCAAAGCCCATAAGTTGTTCTAGCTTCCCTCGCGCCTTCGGAAGCTTGTCCCCCGTCTGCCCCCGTTCCGAGCGATTCCATCGCTCGTCCCCCTCTTCATCATTAACCCTTCATAACAAAGCAGAAATTGAAAGCCCTTCTTTCTTCCACATATTTCGGCCCCATCCAGTGGTATCAGAAGCTGAACCGCTACGATGAATGCCTGATAGAGCGCCACGAGAGCTTTATCAAGCAAACCTATCGTAACCGCATGCTCATCCCTACCACCAACGGCCCTCTTGCGCTCACCATCCCCACCAATCACGACATCTCCCTGTCGATGAAGGACATCCGCATCTCCGACCACGCCAACTGGCGCCACGTCCACTGGAATGCGCTCCTTTCCGCCTATGGCGAGAGCCCTTTCTTCGAGTATTATCAGGACGACATCCGCCCCTTCTACGAGAAGAAATACGAGTTCCTCTTCGATTTCAACATGGAGACAACCGAGAAGATGATAGAACTCCTCGACATCCGCCCGAAGATTTCAATCACCGAAGCCTATATTCAGAGTAAAGAACTGAAAGAAGAGAATGAAATCAAGGATTTCCGCGATGCGATTCGCCCCAAGAAACCGCTCCCTGACCCCGAATTCGAGTCGAAGCGCTATTACCAGGTTTACGGGCAGAAACACGGTTTCCAGCCGAATATGAGCATCCTTGACCTCCTTTTTAATGAAGGCAACGAGGCGATATTCTTCCTATAAAAGAAGAGTATCGCCTTGTTGTTTTCCCTCCCGTTAACAAAACTTACTCATAGTTTTCTGCCCCGCAACTCATAGTTTTCCGCTCTAAAAAGCCCTTTTTCCTGCATCGCGATGCATTCCCCGTTCCGTCGCGACGCAACATTTCTTCCCTCGCGATGCATGATTCATCCCCTTCGTGATCCATCATTTATGCCCCTTTTCAGCCATCATTTAAGCCTCGTGCCAGTCATCATTTATGCCTATCGCCAGCCATCATTTATGCCTCGTGTCAGCCATCATATAAGCCCGTAAAACGGGCTGTAGCAGGGAGTTTGAGCTTTTTTCTGCCAAGGCTCAGCCAGCCATCTTTAGCAGGCATCGGGAGAGAGCGCATTTCTGATGAAAGAGGAGCGTTCTGAGAGCAAAAGGTTAACAGGTTAACAGTTAACACCCCAAAAATGCATACTTCCATCCACACACTTATATAAAAATAAGTATATATATATTATTATATAATAAGGTACGCGAGGGGGACCATGCAAAAA
>CAVHWE010000047.1:0-13452 GCA_963639495.1 bacterium
CACCTTCATCCATATCCGCAACTTGGACTGATTCTACAGTCGTCTGAGCTGACATCCCTATCGAGAAGATCAACTGCAAGAATAAAAAAATCTTTTTCATATTTTTTCTTTAACCATTAAACATTCTGTCTGATATTTCACTATACGAATTATTTCATCCTTCTATTTGCGTATTCGGCCAGTTCACCAAATACAGCATCTCTGTGGCTCGTGTAAATGCAGTATAGAGCCAGTGGATATAGTCGGGAGTAAGCATATCATCCGTCATATAGCCCTGGTCTACATAGACATGCGACCACTGACCGCCCTGCGCTTTATGACAGGTAACGGCATAGGCAAACTTCACTTGCAGAGCATTGAAATACGGATCTTGCCGGATTGCCTTCATACGGTCTGCCTTCAGTGGTATGTCCTGATAATCCTCCTCTATCTGACGGAAAAGCTGCTCTTGCTGATCATGGGTCAAGGCTGGCGCCTCACTCGTCAAAGTATCCAGCAGAACCGTAGCCTCCAGTTCATAATTGTCATAATCGGGGAATTTCAACAGAAGTGTGGCAAAATGGAAGCCATAGAGGTCGATACGACGGCTCACCTTCATCACCTTCGCCCTATCTCCATTCGCAAGAAAAGCAGGAAGTTCGTTACTTTGAACTTTGAGATTTGAACTTTGAACTTTATGATTAGTTAAACTATTAAATTGGCTTTCCCTTCGGCCGCCGAACGCAGTTTCTTCACTCTTCACTCTTTTTTCTTCACTTTCCTTTATCTTCTTTCTTTCTTCCTCCATCCAATAATAATTGTTCTTCACAATCATCAGCATATCGCCACTCTCCAGTTCCTCTTCCCTATCAAGCACCATGTTGCGGATGCCTTGGTTGAAGATGTTGGCGCGCTTGTTGCTACGAGTCACCACAATGGTATCGTCAAGTCCTACCTGATGATAGCTGTCGCCAAGTGCCTCGATGAGTTCTGCGCCCGGCATCTCCCTGATATCCGAGAAACCTGAGAAACGGATTTTAGGCAGTTGGGTAATGTCATCGTGGGTAATCATCTGGCGGATACGGGTAGCATTAAAGAGAATACCCGACTGCTGACTCTGACGGACAACTTCGTTCAAATCGCACTCATAAACCGACAGTCCATACCCCTGGAGCATCGCAGCAGAAAGGGCTGGTGATTCTTCCTCACCAACAGGAGGCAACTGTGCCTTATCGCCAATCAGCAAAAGTCGGTCGTTACGTCCCTGATACACAAAATGAATCAGATCATCTAGCAGACAACCGCTGCCAAAGGTGGTTCCGCCCAATCCCAGATTGGCAATCATTGAAGCCTCATCCACCATAAAAAGCGTATCAGTATAGAGATTATCATTGAGATTGAACTGTCCATCCACTCCGGCAAACGCCTTTTCGCGATAGATGCGGCGATGAATGGTATAGGCAGGCATCCCGCTGTTCAGAGAGAAGACCTTAGCCGCCCTACCCGTAGGGGCAAGGAGCATCACCTTCTGGCGAACGGCACGAAGCGTACGGACGATAGCACCCGAGAGCGATGTCTTACCGGTACCCGCACTACCCCGGAGAATCATCACAGCATGAGGATTACTATCCGTCATAAACTGCACGAAAACATCGAGCGCTTGAGCCTGTTCTGGGGTTGGCGGAAAGCCAAATTGCTGTAATATCTGATATTTTAACTCTTCAATGTTCATATTTCGAAAACTTTTAGTATCTTTGCAGAAAATTTACTGCACCTATTTGCTGTGCAAAAGTAATAATACTTTTTGAAATGAGAAAAAGAATAAAGAATAATTATATTTTGGGAGCATGCGTCATCAT
Source organism: bacterium (assembly GCA_963639495.1). GTDB lineage: Bacteria > Bacteroidota > Bacteroidia > Bacteroidales > Bacteroidaceae > Prevotella. The sequence goes on from CAVHWE010000047.1 coordinate 1,839, forward strand.
CATGATGCTACTCTGTATTCTGAGTGTGAGCCAGCCCATCCGCTTCCAGAAAGCCATGGCTAGCAGAGAAGCAGAGGTGAAGGAGAAACTGATGCAGATACGTCAGGCTGAAGAGAAATACAAGGCGAAACATGGCGTATATACAGGCGATTTTCCGACACTGGTAAAAGGCAAGTTCTTACAGGAAGATGCCCAATACATTCCCTATGCCGACGGTAAGAAGTTTACACTCGCTGCCACGGTTATCGTAGGGAAAAGCGGTAAGCAGATTCCGGTGATGGAATGTGGGGCCGGTTATGAAACCTTCCTCGACGGACTCGATGAAGGTTCCATCCAGCAGAAGATAGAGGAGGCCAACTATGCCGGCAACTATCCCGGACTCAAGATAGGCGATTTAACGACAGACAATAACAACGCAGGTAATTGGTAACAGATATGCAAATAAAAGGTAACAACATTCAGCAAGCACGACTCACCATCCGCGTGAGCAGGAACACCCTCAGCTTTTCGGTAGTTGACCGTGAAGCTGAGCATCAGCTCATCTATGAACCTTATACAGTAAAGAGTGGTGTTTCGATGGCAGCCAACTTGCGTCAGGCTTTCAAGGAGAGTACTCTCCTGCAGCGGGGATACCAGAAGGTACGCGTATATCTCGATTCACCTATCCTGCTGGTTCCTATCGAAGAATTTCATGAAGAGGATATCGATGTGCTCTATCAGCATGCCTTCAACAGTCATAACAGCGATGCCATTCTCTACAGAGTGCAGCCGGAACTGAATGCGGTAGCGGTATTCCCTATCAACAAGGATTTGAAGATGGTGGTAGAAGACAACTTCAAGGATGTCCGCTTCACACCTATCATGCAACCGATGTGGCACTATCTGCATCATCGCAGTTTCACCGGCATTCACCGCAAGCTCTATGTTTATTTCCACGACAAGAAGCTGGACGTTTTCGGTTTCGAGAAGAACCGTTTCAAATTTTTCAACTCGTTCAATGCCGAGCATGCCAAGGATGCCCTCTATTTCATTCTCTATGTATGGAAGCAGTTAGGATTCAACCAGATGCAGGATGAGTTGCATGTATCAGGCAATGTGCCGGATAAGGATTGGTTCCTCTACAACACGAAACTCTATATCAAGAAGACCTTCATTCTGAATCCTGCCGCCGAATTCAACCGTGCGCCCATCACAGAGATTAAAGGTCTGCCATTCGATTTAATGGCGCTGTACTTAAGTAAGTAAGACAAGAGTTGATAGTTAAAAGTTGATAGTTAAGAATTCAACAGAATAGCTTATCATAAAGTTCAATGTTCAACATTCAAAGTTCAAAGTAAATATGAGAATCATAACAGGACTATATAAGGGACGCCATTTCGACATTCCACGTTCGTTTAAGGCGCGTCCGACAACAGATTTTGCAAAGGAGAACATTTTTAATGTACTGCAGGGATATATTGATTTCGAAGATACCTCTGCCCTCGACCTCTTTGCCGGTACGGGCAGCATTTCGCTCGAACTGGTATCACGAGGCTGCAGCCGGGTTATCAGCGTAGAGGCAGACCGCGACCATGCCAACTTCATACGCCAATGTTTCCAGAAGTTGGGCGAAGACAAAGATATTCTGATTCGTGGTGATGTATTCCGTTTTCTGAAGACCTGCAAGCAGAAGTTTGACTTTATCTTTGCCGATCCTCCATACGCCCTGAAGGAGCTGCCGCAGATTCCAGACCTCGTTCTGAATGGCGACTATCTTAACGAAGGAGGCATCTTCGTCTTTGAGCATGGCAAAGACTATGATTTCTCCGAGCATCCACGATTCCTGGAACACAGAAGTTACGGAAGCGTAAACTTCTCGATATTCAAGTAAACGGCTATCGGTTCGTCAGACTTACATCGGACCTGCATCGGACCTGCTCTGGAATTTTCTTGAGTTTTTAGCACAAACTAGCATTTCTCAGGAATTTCAGTGGAGTCATGCCGTATTTCTTCGTAAAGAGACGGTAGAGCGAGGTAGAGGAGATGAAAGTGTATTCTTTCAATAGCTCTTCCACACTGGCATATTTACCCGAAAGCAAAAGCTCAGCCACATACTCTATGCGCAGGTCGTTGATATACTCACTGAAGGTTTTACCAGTGTATTGACGAAACAGACCTGCGAATTTGTTGGCAGGGATATTGAACTCGTCCATGAGCGTCTTGCGAGAGAAGGTGTTGTCGAGGAAGAACTTTTGGTCTATGATTTTCCCTTTGATCTGCTCGAATAGGAGCAGGTCAGGATTATCATCTTCACTCAACACAACATTGCTTGGCAATGAGCTACGATTCTGTCTCTCCAATTCCTCCTTATATTTCATTGCCTCTTTCACATTGGCAACCAAGGAGATGTTCTTCTTTCGGATGATATGGTTGTTGTAAGCCAACACACTACCTATGATAACCACTGCCACCAAGAAGCCTATGACAATCACAAGTCCCCAACGCTGATAGGCGATTCGCGCCTCTTTCTCCTTGACATCATAGATAAGTGACAGTTCCTGCGAAGAGCTGCGCAATTCCCTGATGCGCAGACTGTCTCTCAACACCCCAAGTCGCTCAAAATAACTCGCCGCCTTGTCGTATTGCCCCAGTCCTCGATATGCCATGCCATAGAATTTTAAGGTGGAAGACATGTAGAGATTGATGGTATCAGCTTTGTCCTCCATCTCTTGCTCACGCTGCTTGCACATCGCCACAATTTCATGATAGCGATGCTGGTCGAAGAGATATGGTACAATCAGGTAGGCATATCGGCGATTGATGCGTCCCATCTTCTTGAATTCTTGATAGGCATCGTCAGCTTTCTTTCCATGCCCCAACTTAGAGCATACCACTGCACGATGAGCAAGCCACTTACATTTTTCTTGCTCATAGAGTCCCTCCATCTCTGTCTCACCAGGAGTCTTTGCATTCAAATACTTCTTTAATTTGGCTAATACCTGCAGGGCATCCTCATACCGTTTGTCTCGCTCATAACAGATGAGCAGGTCGTTGCAGTCGGCACGCAGGTTGTCGTACTTGTGGTCGTAATGCGACCGCTCCATCATGTCCAAGGCTTGCAACATATAGGCATAGCCTCGCTCTTTGGTACCTTGCTCATGTAGACTCTTGCCTAGATAGAACAAGGCTATCGACTCCATTCCCTTGTCGCCTACTTGCTTAGCATCACGCATCAAGAGCCTCACCGTCTCAGCCTTCCGTTCTTCATCATACAAACCATCGTAGCAAGAAATCAAACGGTGCAGTAGTTTCATCGTCTTCTGCATATCTTGCTTCACGGGCTTGGCGGCAAGGGCATTCTTATAGAAACGAGTAGCCATGATGAAACGACCTGTATTATAATACAAGTCCCCCTCGGCGATATCGAGTTCGTAGGCAGATTGCTTGCCTTGCTTGCGCAATTCCGCCATGATTTTCTCTGCCAACAGAGTGTTGGAAAAGGTATATTCGTATACCTTGTCTTCTGTCAACATACTATCTGGCAAAACAGAATTGCCGGCGAACACAGTCATTGTCCACCAGCCAAAAAGAAGTAAACAAAAATATTTTTTCATCGTTCTATGCTAAAACTTTTTTCGTTATACGGTGTCATAAAAGTGATACAAAAGTACTAATTTTATCTGAATTACAGGGATAAAATGATACTTTTGGTAATATTTGGGCAAGAATATGAAGATTTGGGAAGGAAATGAACAATCGGGAATGGAGAATGAATAAACGAAAGGCGCAATTTCCAAAAATATCATCCTTTAGTTATATCTTTGCAAACAACAAGACAATCACTTTAGAAATTACTTCATAATAACATAAATAAAGGAACGTAACGATGAACAAGAAACTATTTCGACAAGGCTTGGCTACGCACTTGCCTTTTATGATGGTAGCAGCCGCTATCTTCATCGTGGGTTGCTCCCAGCAAGAGAGAGAAGCTTCCTCCTTACATGAGGGACATGGGTATGCCGACCTCGGCTTACCTTCTGGCACCATGTGGGCTACTGTGAACCTCGGTGGAGAGGAAGACTCTCTGGCGACCGATTATTATTCTTGGGGAGAGACCGAGACCAAGATGCTCTACTGCATGAACAGCTATCAGTGGGCAGAGGGCTACCCCAATGCTCATGAAAACATTCTTGAAAAGGATGATGTGGCTCATGTGAAATGGGGAGGCAAGTGGCGACTGCCTACCAAGGAGGAGTTTGCCGAATTAGAGGATACCATCCATAACACAACTTGGATACCAAGCCCTATCAAAGGGCGAGTGAGTTGGATTGTCAAGAGCAAACGCAATAATCAGAGCATCCGTCTCACAGCTTTTGGGTACAAGAAAGGCAAGTTGGAGCAAGACTCCATCGGTTTCTATCTGGGTGCCACGATAGGAACAAGCATCAAGAACACCTTTGCCTGCATGGGCTTCTCCAAGGACACCATCAACATGGGAGAAGCTGGCAGATACTTCGGCTATAGCGTGCGCCCAGTGTTCAGATAAACCTTCCTTAGCATTCACAAATACAAGTGGTCAACACACATTTCATATATAATATACTGTTTATGAAGAAATTTATACTAAGTTTCGCATTGATGGCTGTATGTATGTCTATGGCAGCCATTCCTGCACAAAAAAGAATAAAGAGACATATTCGTCTCGAAAATGGCACGACAGTACTTGCCGAGCTTAGAGGTGACGAGTTTGGCAGTTGCTGGCAAACCAGGGATGGCCGCATATTCACAATCGTCCCGGGCAACGACATATATAAGGAGATATCGGCAGAGAACTTAGCCTCTAAGGCAAATCAAAAGCGTATAGCAGCAAGTAAAGCACGTGCAAAGCGCACAGCATGCAAGGTGGGCACACGCAGCGTTAGCGCAGGTGAACACCAACCATACATAGGCAAGAAGAAGGGACTGATTATACTTACCCAATACAGCGACCTGAAATTCCTGCCAGATCACGATGCAGTCTTCTACAAGGATTTTGCCAACAAGGAAGGCTTCACTACTCAGTACGGACATAACGGCTCTGTACGTGACTACTTTATGGCGCAAAGCAATGGACGGTTTGAACTTGACTTTGATGTTGTCGGTCCTGTCACCCTCCCCAAGGAATACGCCTACTATGGAGCGCACACAGAAGATGGTGCAAACGATGCCCATCCAGGCGAAATGATAGCAACGGCATGTGAACTTGCCAACGAGCAGTTTGACATCAACTTTGCCGACTACGACTGGGACAACGACGGCGAAGTGGAACAAGTGTATATCCTGTTTGCAGGACGCACAGAAGCCAGCGGCGGCAACGAGAATACCATTTGGGCTCATGAGTGGAATTTAGTGGAAACCATAGGGGCACCTATAACACTTGACGGTGTGAAAGTGAACACATACGCATGTGGTTGCGAACTGGCAGTAACATACACCTATGACGAGGAGAATGATACATATATTGTTACGGAGCGTCCTGATGGTATAGCCACCGTCTGCCACGAATTCGCTCATTGTCTGGGATTCCCCGACATGTATGACATCTTGTATAGCGGATTGTATGGCATGGGGTCTTGGGATTTGATGTGCATGGGATGTTACAATGGTGACCCAAGTGGAACCTGTCCGCCAAACTATACGGCATGGGAGCGTATGTATGCAGGATGGCTGGAGCCGATGGTGCTCGACAAGCCTACGACTGTCAAGGGCATGAAGCCGTCAAGCCAGTACGGGCAGACGTTCATCATATACAACGACAACAACAAGAATGAATACTATCTGCTCGAAAACAGACAGCCGGATGATTTCTATGATTCTGCATTGCCAGGAAGTGGACTCATGATTACGCACGTTGACTATGACCCCACAATATGGAAATACAATATAGTGAACACCAAGCTCGACAAGGACAACAATCTCGGCGAAGAATACAAATTGTTGGAAAACGACCATGAACGTTGTACCTTGTTCCGCGCCGGCAACCCAGAAGATATTGATTACGAGTATACCGATCTTTATCCGTCAAATGGCAACAACCAGCTCACCGACACATCCACACCCGCAGCAAAGCTCTACAATGTCAACAAGGCTGGTACGCTGTTGATGGGCAAACCTATCACTAACATCACCCAAAACGCTGACGGCACCATAGACTTCGACTTTATGGGTGGAAGCGATACTAATGTTGTTACCGCAGTAAATGGTGTGAATGTTATGCCTACAATGCAACAAGATGGATACTATAACATTGAAGGCATATACGCAGGAAAAGACTTCAACACACTGGAGAAAGGCGTATATATGTCTAACGGAAAGAAAATCATAAAGAAATAAACAACTTTTTTAAATTTTACAGATTATGAATTACAAGAAAATGAGTTTAAGAGCCTTGATGCTCGGTTTTATGGCAGTATTGTTTGCTGGCTTTACAAGTTGCAGCAGCAGTGATGACGATGAGAACAAGACTGTGGAGGAGAACAATGCTCCTACCTCTGGAGTTTTGTCATGTTCCTTTGAACCTTCAGAAGATGAATTGGCTTTATGCAACATCACGGCGGAGTATACCGATGCATCTGGGAAAATCCAAACGGAGGAAATTACTGGAAAATGGGAAAAAAATATAACTTTCACAACATTGCCAACTAAAGTCTCAGTGACTCTCAAGCACTCGTTGAAAGCAAATGTTGAGCTTTCAAAAGAAAGCTATCACTTTGGTGGTCTGTGGGACGATGTGGTATATGCCATCAAAAAAGATGGTTCAAAATACTGGCCAATCCAAATGGGACCTCGTTTAATTCACAACAATGCTGTAGGAAAAGCAAAAGTAGAGGATTTTATTACAAGAACAGCAGTGCTCAAAACAATCTCCTACACGATTAGCAACAAGCCAAATGAAGACGGTTCTTACATTTATTAAGTAACTACAAGACAATGAGACAAACCATCATCACATTGTTTTTTCTTTTATCAATCGGAGTATCATGGGCTGGAGAGCGCAATAGTACCATTACATTGGGCGTGCGCAACTTCACCTATACTCCGAAAGAGGAGAAAAAGACCGTAGGAAGCGCATTGGGAACTATCGCAAGCATGGTAATTACTGGACAGAACACTACCCAACAACCACAATATAAGGATGCGGTGAGGGCTGCCATCGTCAAGGGATTGGCTTCTGGTTTTCGCACTGTTGCCACCGACATGGAGAGTGTTGGCGACAAGGCAAATGGCGAGTTCGATTACTATGTAGATGCGACTATCAACAATATCTCCACGACAACCAAGACCGAGCCGTTGACTACCGTCAAGGATGGTGTTAAAACTTGGTATAAGGCTATGGTTGGAATTACCATACAGATAAAAGACCCCCAAACAGAAAAAGTGATAGCCAGCCCGATGTTCAAGATTTCCGATGTAGACATTGCTTGGATAGAAACTGAGGAAAGTGCCATGACCAGCACTCTCAACAGATTGGCTGGCTATGTTGGTAGATATTGCAACAGTTGGTTTCCCATCTATGGCACAATATTGGAAAGTTCCAGACAGACCAAAGACAAGCAAAAGGAAGTGTACACAGACCTCGGTACCAACCTTGGAGCCTACAAGGGACTTAAACTTGCCGCCTATACAGTAAAGACTATCGCAGGAAAAGATGCAAAGACCCAAGTCGGGAAATTGAAGATAGAGAGTGTACAAGGCGAGGAGATTAGCCTTTGCAAGATACAAAGCGGTGGCAAGGAAATAAAAAATGTCTTGGACAAAGGTGAAACCATCATCGTAAAAAGCACAGAGTAATCAATAATAATACTGAATATGAGAAGATCAAAAACATCATTGGCATCCCTATTTTTTATATGCCTCATCGCCACAACCTCTTGTAGCGACGACAATTCTGAACTACAAACTCCATCCACTGTTGATACAAAGACATGGACAGGCGACAAATACATGAACCCCAATGTCAAGCCTGGAGACAACTTTGCCATGTATTGCTGGGGAACATGGTATGATAACACTCCTTTAGGCAATGAAACATCCGTAGGGCTGTGGGAAAGCGAAGCCTATCCTGCCGTCAACGAAAGAATGAAGCTGAGTGTTCAGCAGGTAACACAGTTGAAGACGGACATGAGTCAATTGACTGAAGATGCTGAAGCCATCAACAAAATTAAAGAGAAAATAGCCAAATTAGAGAGTTTAAAAACATCTAAAGAGCAGGCGTACGCATTGGGAGAGTACTTACGTGAAGGCAACTGTACTTACCTCAAAGGCAGCCTTACTGTATCCGACGGAGAATTTTACTATGTTTTAAGCAACAATGATATACTGTCTGACATATTAGGGAAAAACAGCTACCAAATCAAGCAACGTCAAGACTGGCTCAGATGGGCGTTGATACAATTGGGATTCGATGAAGCATCGGCAAAAGACCGAGTGGAGAACGCAATAGATATACTGCCAGAATTCTCCACAAGTACCACCAGATCGTTGAGCGATAAGCTCAATGACCCTGCATATCACGAAAGCCTTGTCTCGGCAAGACATAGTGGTACACGCTCAAACGAGTCTGGATATGAACAAGACTTAAAGGCTTTCTATGATGGCTTGGGAATTGCTCCAGAGAAAGTTATTATAGAAGAAAATGCCTCCACCATACTGGTGGATATGTTGAGTTGTGCAGAATTAGGATATAACGATCTCATCAGCGTATTGGAATGTGGCATTGCGGCAGATTTAGCCTTGGCTTCTCAAACTGCAAAGGAAAAGCTAAATACAGACTCCGATTCTAATTATGACCAATATGCACTGACAAATTGGATTGGGGATAAGTTAGATTACACTATAGCCAAGACTTTTTGCGACACTTATATCACTCCATCATACAAGCAAAAAATGAAAGACCTCATGGAGGACTTGCGCAAAACATTCAAGAGTAGAATCGAGAATCTTGACTGGATGAGTAGCACTACCAAACAAAACGCCATCGACAAACTACAGAAGATGACATTCCATGTCGCCTCACCTGACACCTGGTGCCAGGAAGGAATACCACAATTGGAAGGCAAGTCTCTCTATGAAGATATGCTTCTGCTCAGAAAGAGCCAACATGACATGCGAAGAGCATTGCTTGACAAACATCCTAAAGATGAACTGGCAAGCTTTGCCTATTTAGAGGGCATAAGTGTTTCAACTCTAAACGCTTTCTATTTTTCGCCATGCAACTCATTGCTCATCTTGCCCAACATCATACTGAAGCCTTTCTACGATGAGAGCGAATCCGAAGCAAAGCTCTATGCTTTAAGTTATGTTTTCGGGCATGAAATAACCCATGGATTCGATAACAATGGAGCTAAATTTGATGTGGATGGGAACATGAAAGAGTGGTGGACGGTTTCAGACCAAATCGCATTTAACAAAAAGACGGAACTTCTGGTAAACTGCTACAATCATCTTCCTGTATATGTAGGTTCGAGTGAAGAATATGTCAATGGCGAGAAGACACTCGGTGAAAACATCGCTGACCTTGGCGGATTGGAAATCGCCCATCAAACGTATGTGGAGAAACTGAAAGAGCAAGGATATTATGGGGATGAGCTCATCAAGCAGGAGAAAAAGTTCTATCAATCTTTCGCCGAAATTTGGAGGGGCAAATACACAAAAAGATACCTTCAAAACTTGAACAAATCTGATGAACATGCGAACAATATCACACGTATCAACGGTATTACGATGAACTGTGATAGGTGGTATGAGCTTTACGATGTGAAATGGGGTGACACCAATTATTTGAGTCCAGAGCAGCGTACAAAGATTTGGTAAAGCCCTTCCCCTCCATGAATATTATCTATGATAAAGGATAAAATATCATATTTGATTCGCAGGTATCGGATTTATCTCGAAAGAGGAAAGTCGATACCTGCCCTATCTCTTACCACAACGACATGCAAGCATTGTGGCACGGAGTATCGTGGCAATTATTGTCCCAGATGTGGACAGAGCCATAAGGCAGGAAGCTATCGCAACAAAAAGATGTACAAGACATTTCGGGAAGCCTATCCTATGCTCTCAAACGCTTTTTTCCGCACCATCATAGAGTTGATTACTCGCCCAGGCTATATGATACGAGACTATTTCCGTGGTCATCAAGTCATATACCTGGGACCTGTAACCACCTTAGTTGTCGCCATATCATGCATAACAATATGTGGACACATATACGATGAGATAGAACTGTCAAGCTTTCCAAAGAAAGAGATAACCCAACCACAAGTTGACTCTTCGGGAAAGACAGAAAAGGAGATTTACAAGAAATGGGGACTCACCATTACCAGCAAGGATGACGGACGCATGGACAACGGAGTGGTTGCTGCCATCTGGCGAGTATTTAGGGAGAAATTGGAAGACGACACGACACTTTTCCTCTTTGCCATCTTCCCAATGTATGGGCTTGCAGCAAGAAGAGCGTTCAAAAAATGCAAATTTGTGGCACATCCCCTCACTGTCAGTGCCCACTACATGACTTTCGTCTATCTTTATGCGCTTCATGCCTTGATTCCTCTCCCTATACCAGTGATGCTATTTTATCTCATTTGGACTTATCGAGGAATATATGGGATGAAATGGATAGAATCCACCAAGCATGTAGCATTTACCACTTGCTGGTCAGCTCTTTATCTCGCAGCACTCTTATCAGTGCTTGCATTGATAGGCGTAGCCACTGTTTATATCATCAATTACATTTTTTACACATAATAAATATCTGAAACAATGAAGAAGACTTTATTATTTCTGAATATCATATTAGCATGTACAGTGACATTCTTCGCATCTTGTAGCAAAGATGACGATATCGTTGCGCCACCCACACAGCCAGAGGAACCTGCTACCCCACCGCCAACTACCTATACGGTGATGCTCTACGGCTGTGGTGGAGGTAATCTTGACACAGAACTCGATTACAACCTAGAACAGATCGTTGGCTATGGGAAAACAAGCAGAGTCAATTTCACTGGGTTGGTAAAGTATTCTATGCCTTACCAATCCAAGAAGGATTGTGAAGGTACCCGTCTCTTGAACTTGACTGAAGACGGATTGAAAAACGAGAAGAAATACGAAGCGTCTTATCGCTTGGACAACCCTGAGCATCTCGCTAATTTCATCAAGAAAAGTAAGGAAAAGATGCCTGCCGACAAGTACATACTTATATTTTGGAATCATGGATGTGAATTCGGACCATCTGATAAGCTTGTACAATCCAACTATCCAGAGGTCTCAAACCAATCGCGCAGCGTCTGCTTTGACGATAACACGGGCAACGAATTATCTACTTACGAAATAGAAAAAGGCATTAAAGATTCAGGCACAAAGCTAGATCTCATCTATTTTGATGTTAGCATGATGGGGATGGTCGAGCCTTTTTACCAATTAAAGGATTGTACAAAATACATGATGGCTTCATCCCATAATTCATATGGCGGCAATTATACACAACTACTAAACAATCTTCAAGAAAAGGATTCGTTGGTAGATGCAATCAAGGATTATGTACCTGCTGTTATAAAAGAATGGCAAAACAAAGAATGGTATACTGGCGACTTGGCAT
>CAVHWE010000048.1:0-13112 GCA_963639495.1 bacterium
AGTCCTGCCGCCGCAACAATGATCGGGTAAGAAGTTGGTCAACAACATCTTATCCGATTTTTTTGTGCCCTAATTTATTAATTTAACATTAAATATTTGTTTAATTCGAATTAAAGTGCTACTTTTGCACAATAATATTTTTATGTGCAATTAATAAAAAGGAAGGGCTTCAATATGTCAGTATCCAAAACAAGACAAAAACTGGTTGATGTCGCACGACAACTCTTTGCCAAGAATGGTATAGCAAATACTACGATGAATGATATTGCTGTAGCTTCTGGTAAGGGTAGACGTACGCTCTATACTTATTTCAGTAGGAAAGAGGATGTCTATTACGCTGTGATAGAATCAGAGTTGGAGCGTCTTTCGGATAAGTTGGACGAGGTTGCCAATTGCAAGATGCGTCCACAGGATAAAATCATCGAGCTTATCTACACTCATCTCAGTATGATTAAGGAAACGGTTGTAAGAAATGGTAACCTCCGTGCTGAGTTCTTCCGGAATATCTGGATGGTTGAGAAGGCAAGAAAGAACTTCGATGAAGACGAAATAGAGATTCTCAGAAGAATTTATGCCGAAGGAAGAGAAGACGGTGAGTTTGATATTGATAACATCGATCTGGTGGCCGATATTACTCACTATTGTATCAAAGGTCTTGAGGTTCCGTTTATCTATGGACGTCTGGGTCATGGCATGAATGTGGAGTCGAGCAAACCTCTGGTTGCCAAGGTGGTTTATGGTGCCTTGGGAAAGTCGGGTTTGAAACTCTAGATAAAAGAAAATAGTAAATACGTAACTAATTGATAATTAATTAAATAAGAAAGAAATGGGATTATTAAGTGGTAAAACAGCCCTTGTAACAGGTGCTGCTCGCGGCATCGGTAAGGCTGTCGCTATGAAGTTCGCCTCTGAGGGCGCTAACATCGCATTTACAGACCTCGTACTCAACGACGATATGGCTGCCGGTTTGGAAGCTACTCGTAAGGAGATTGAGGCTCTTGGTGTAACCTGTCGTGCTTATGCTGGTAATGCAGCAGATTTCGAGGAGACACAGAAGACTGTTAAGCAGATTCATGAGGACTTCGGTTCTATCGATATCCTGGTTAACAATGCAGGTATCACCAAGGACGGTTTGATGCTCCGTATGAGCGAGGCTCAGTGGGATGCTGTTTTGAATGTAAACTTGAAGTCAGCCTTCAACTTTATTCATGCTTGTTCTCCAATCATGCTTCGTCAGCGTGGTGGTTCTATCATCAACATGGCTTCTGTAGTAGGTGTTCATGGTAATGCAGGTCAGTGCAACTATGCAGCTTCTAAGGCTGGTATGATTGCTTTAGCTAAGTCTATCGCTCAGGAGTTGGGTCCTAAGGGCGTACGTGCCAATGCTGTAGCTCCTGGTTTCATCGAGACAGCAATGACAGCACAGTTGCCTGAGGAAATCCGCAAGGACTGGATGAAGAAGATTCCATTGCGTCGTGGTGGTCAGACTGAGGATATCGCAAATGTTTGCCTCTTCCTCGCTTCCGACTTGTCTAGCTATGTAAGCGGTCAGGTTATTCAGATCGACGGTGGTATGAACATGTAATCTCTCGGCAATCGTTTTATTGATAAAACATGCAGGTAGTTTACGAAGACAACCATATAATCATAGTCTCTAAGAGAAGTGGCGAAATCGTGCAGGGCGACAAGACCGGCGACGAACCTCTCTCGGAGACTGTGAAACAGTACATCAAGGAGAAGTATCACAAGCCGGGAAATGTTTTTCTCGGTGTGGTGCATCGCCTTGACCGTCCTGTTTCGGGTTTGGTCGTATTTGCCAAGACTTCTAAGGCATTGAGCCGTCTGAACAATATGTTCAGGGATGGCGATGTTCACAAAACCTATTGGGCCATTGTGAAGAACATGCCAAAGGAACCTGAGGCTACGCTCACTCATTGGATTGTAAGAAATGAAAAGCAGAATAAGAGCTATGCTTACGACCATGAGGTGAAAAACTCGAAGAAAGCGATATTGAAGTATAAGGTGATAGGTCATACAGACCATTATACACTTTTGGAGGTGAACTTGATGACGGGTCGCCATCATCAGATAAGATGCCAGCTTGCCAAGATGGGATGTCCTATCAAGGGAGATCTGAAATACGGTTCTCCACGTAGCAATGCAGATGGCAGTATTTCTCTCCTTTCACACAGAGTAGAATTTGTTCATCCTGTGTCTAAAGAAACAATAGTAGCAGAAGCTCCGCTGCCGGATGATAATCTTTGGCGGGCTATTGCACCCTAACTCAAAAAGTCCATGCTTATGAAGAGGTATGCGAAATGGGCAGGAATCACGGTGTTGACTCCATTGGTGCTCATCTTGTTGTTATCCATTCTGCTTTATCTGCCACCTGTTCAGAATTGGGCGGTAAAGCAAGTGGCTGCTTATGCCTCTGAGTCGACGGGTATGGATATTTCGGTAAAGCAAGTACGCCTCGTCTTCCCTCTGAAACTGGGAGTGGAAGGCGTAAAGGTACTTCAGCCAATCGACTCACTCAAGAATTCCCCAAACTTGGCTTTAAGAAATAAGAGAGATACCGTTGCCGACATCCGGAAGATGGTGGTAGACGTACAGTTGTTGCCTCTTTTCGAAAGTCAAGTCATGGTGGATGAACTCAATTTCACCCAGATGAAGGTGAATACCACTAATTTTATTCACGAAGCCAGAATCAAGGGCAATGTAGGTAATCTGCGCCTGAAGGCTCATGGCATTGACCTCGGAAAGGAGAAGGTCAGGGTGAATCATGCCCTCTTGGCTGATGCACGACTCTCCGTAGAGTTGAGCGATACGGTGCCGCCAGATACTACGCCTAGTACCAATTTCTGGAAGGTGAATATCGATAAACTGAAACTGAAGAACACTGATTTCGTATTACACATGCCTGGAGATACTCTTCAGGTGAATGCTTATTTTGGAGATGCGGTGGCGCAGACTACCTATCTCGACCTTTATAAAGGACTTTATCAGATAGGTCATCTTGACTGGAAGAAGGGCAAGATGAACTATGACCAGAACTATATCCGTCCGGTATCGGGCATGGACTTTAACCATATCGCCCTGTCGGCCCTGACTTTGAAGGCTGACTCTTTCTATTATTGCGATTCAAAGATAGATGTCAGGATTCGTGAAGCTCAGTTTAAGGAGAAAAGTGGTTTGCAGGTAGACCAGCTCTATGGCAGATTCGTGATGGATTCCGTGAAACTGCAGTTGCCTGATATCTGTCTCCGTACCCCATACTCCCAGTTGCAGGCAACGGTGGATATGGATATGAATGCCTTTGATGAGGTGAAACCTGGCAAGTTGATGGCACAGCTGAAGGGTGCTTTGGGCCGTTCTGATCTGTTCCTCTTTGCAGGCGATGCCTTCCCAGGCGCCATGAAGAAGAAATGGCCATTCTATCCGATGAAGATAGAAGGTTCGTTCAAGGGAAATATGCAGCAGGCATCTTTCTCGGGCTTGAAACTGTCGCTGCCTACAGCCTTCGAACTGAGTGCTGATGGAAAATTGGGTAACCTGACGGATATGAATCGTCTGAAGGCAAACGTAGATCTGGAGGCCCGTACCTATCATCTGGATTTCGTTACCGCCATGCTTGCCCCTTCTCAGATGCAGGAGATACGTGTGCCTAGCGGTATCGGAATCCGGGGAAACATTCAGGCAGACGGCTCCAGATATGCTACCCGACTCGCCATTACCGAAGGTCGTGGCAGGATGAAGGTAGATGCCAAGGTAGATGTGAAGACCCGGAAAGACGGCAGTATTGATATGAACCGTCTGGCTTATCAGGCTAAGATTCAGGCGCACAACATCCAGGCAAAGCATTTCCTTCCAAAACAGGATTTGCATTCTTTCACCGGCTCATTGGAGGCGAAGGGTGTGGGAACTGATTTCCTCTCTCCTCGTACCCGATTGCAGGCCAAGGCACAGGTAAACCAGATTCAGTATGGCAAATACAAACTGGATCATGTATTGGCAGTGGCTCACGTTGCCAATGGAAAGGTGCATGCCGATATTGACAGCAAGAACCAGTATCTTACAGGACTCGTAAGCCTTGATGCGCTTACGAATTCCAAGAAATTGGAGGCTACCCTGGTGGCAGATGTCCGCGATGTGAATCTTTATTCGTTAGAGGTAACGAAGGCACCGATGCGCCTGTCGCTCTGCGGTCATATGGATATCAGGTCCGACCTGAAGGACAGTCACGACATCATGGCTTCGATGAGTGATATTACGGTTCGTACGGCAAAAAAGAATTACCGTCCGGTGGGTGTTGACGCTGATGTCTTTACTCGCAGAGATACCACGCACGCAGTCATCGATTGCGGCGACTTCCATCTCAACATGGATGTACACGGAGGCTATAAGCAGTTGATGAGCCGTTTTGCCGGATTGCAGAAAGAATTGGCTCATCAGCTTAGAAACCATCATATCGACCAGGTGAAGATTCGCAGTCAGTTCCCTTTCGGTCATGTTTATCTTACCACAGGAAAGGACAATTTCATTTCCCGTTTCATCGCTTACTGCGGTTATGATTTCAAGACGGTGGATATGAAGATGACCATGTCGCCTGTAACAGGTGTCAATGGTTATCTCAACATCGATTCACTGGTAGCGAGTGGCATGCAGTTGGATACGATCCGTGCCTTGGTGAAGACTGAGGGCGATACCATCCGCTATGCAGCACGTGTTCAGAACAACAAGCATAATCCTCAGTATGTGTTCCGGGCACAGGTAGAGGGCGAACTGCAGGAGAAGGGTTCCAATATCGATGCCCGCATCTATGATGCCAAAAACAGATTGGGTGTAGATGTGGGACTGGAGGCGCTGCTGCAGGAAAACGGCGTGAAGATTTCGCTCATTGATACCCATCCAATCCTGGGTTACAAGAAGTTTACTGCCAACGATGACAACTATCTGATGTTGGGCAATGACGACCGAGTTTCTGCCAATCTGATTCTGAAGGCTGCCAACGGCATGGGTATCCGCATATACAGCAATGATGAAAACGAAGAAGCGCTGCAGGATCTTACGGTGAGCATGAGCCAGTTTAATCTGGATAAAGTGCTCAGCGTGATTCCTTACATGCCTGATATCTCGGGTATTCTTGACGGCGACTTCCATATTATCCAGACCAAGGATGAACTCTCGGTTTCTTCTAATCTGAACATTGACAATATGGTTTACGAAAAGTGTCCGATGGGAGATGTCGGTACCGAATTCGTTTACATGCCAAAGAGTGATGGTTCTCATTATGTAGATGGCTTCCTTAGCTATGAGGGCGAAGAAGTGGCTACCGTGAAGGGTACTTACAAGTCGGAAGGTAACGGTTATCTCGATGCCGAAGTGGGTATGGAGAAGTTGCCGCTGCACTTTGTCAACGGTTTTGTTCCTGACCAGATTATGGGCTTGAAGGGATATGGCGAAGGTAAACTGAGTTTGAAGGGAGCCTTGAGCCAGTTGGATGTAGAGGGCGAAGTATATCTGGATTCGGCTTATCTCGTCAGTGTGCCTTATGGCATCACGATGCGTTTTGCCAACGATCCGGTCCGTATCATCGGCAGCAAGTTGCTCTTCGAAAACTTCATGATGTATGCCAACAATGAGAGTCCGCTCAATATCCAGGGCAGTCTCGACTTTACGAATTTAGAGAAGATGATGCTCGATATCAGGATGAGAGCACAGAACTTCCTGCTGATTGATGCCAAGGAGAATGCCCGTTCCGAGGCTTTCGGCAAGGCGTATGTCAACTTCTATGGTGCGATGCGCGGACCGGTAAGCAATCTGAAGATGCAGGGTAAGCTGGATGTCCTCGGCAATACGGATATGACGTATGTGCTGAAAGAATCGGAACTGACTACTGATACACAGCTCGATGAACTGGTGAAGTTCACGAATTTCAAGAGTGGCAAGCCTGTCGTTGTCGAGCGTCCGGCACTGGAAGGATTGAGTATGATGTTGAGCATGTCGATAGACGAGTCTGCTCATATCCTTTGTGCTCTGAATGCCGACCAGACCAACTACATCGACCTGATGGGCGGTGGTAATCTGACGATGACTTACAATTCGGTCGACGGCATCGGCATCACGGGCAAGTACACCCTGAACAATGGTAAGATGAAATATTCGTTGCCAATCATTCCGCTGAAGACGTTTGATATCCAGGACGGCAGCTACATAGAGTTTAGCGGCGATCCGTTCAACCCGACCTTGAACATCACGGCAACAGAGAATGTCAGGACGACGGTGAACGAGGGACAGGGAACCGGTCGCTCGGTAGATTTCATTTGTGGCGTAAAACTCTCACAGACATTGAATAAGCCAGGTATCCAGTTTATCGTTTCCTCTCCAAACGATGCCACCTTGCAGGATGAACTGAACACGATGAGTATCGAAGAGCGGGGAAAGATAGCCATTACGATGCTGGCTTCGGGCATGTATCTTGCCAATGGCAATACCAATTCGTTCTCCATGAACAGCGCCCTGACCTCTTTCCTCAACTCTGAGATTAATAATATTGCAGGTTCAGCGATGCGTTCAGTGGGTGTGGATGTCGGTATGTCGGTAGATAACTCTACCAATGCAGCAGGTGCCATGCACACCGATTACAACTTTAAGTTTGCCAAGCGGTTCTTCAACAACCGTTTGAGTTTCAGTGTGGGCGGCAAGGTTTCTACCGGTGCAGAAATGGAGAATGCAGCTAATAACGATGATGCGTTCTTCAACAATATCGAACTGCAGTACCGTCTCAACGAAGGTGCGAGCCAGTATATCCGTGCATTCTACAACAACAATACCTACGATTGGCTCGAAGGTTTGATTGGTGAGTATGGATTCGGTTTCAAATGGCAGAGAAAACTGCAGCACTTCAAAGACATCTTCCGTTTGAAGAACGATAAGCAGCAGATACCTTCAGCCCCAATGATGAAGAATCCTGCGGAGAAGAAGAGTACGAATGAAAAGAAGGATACGATGGAGAAAGCCAGAACAAAGGCCTTTGACCCATTGAAACTTAACGAAAAGTAATGATCGATATGAAACAGCAGAACAGGTTATACCTTATTATATATATGGCAGCATTGCTGATGTTGTCGGGGCAGCTCATTACGGGTTGCTCTTCAACCAGTGCGCTGAAAGACGATGAGCAGCTGTTTACGGGACTGGTACCTATCGAGTATAAGAACTACGAGAAGGGAGCCTATGCCGATTCTACCATCGCCGAGATGGAGTATGCCTTGGCTTCGGCTCCGAACGGTGCCTTGTTCGGAAGCAGCTATTACCGCACGCCGTTCCCTGTGCGTCTGTGGATATGGAATGCTTTCTCTCAGTCGGATGGAGCACTGGCTAAGTGGATAACCAAGGTATTCGGTTCCAAACCTAAGCTGATGGCGAATGTGAATCCGCAGCTCCGTGCCCAGGTAGCCGAGCATCAGCTCGATAAATATGGCTATTTTAACGGTAAGGTGACTTATGATGTGCTGACACAGAGCAATCCGAAGAAGGCGAAGGTTGCCTATCAGGTAGACTTCGGTCATCTCTGGACGCTTGATTCTATGGCTTATCTCAACTTCCCAGCCAAAAGCAAGCAGTTTATAGATGCTTCCATGAACAAGGCGCTCATACGGAAGGGGAGTCCTTTCAATGTCGCCAACATGGAATCGGAACGTCAGCGTATCACCCGTCTGTTCCGCAACAGGGGCTATTATTTCTATCAGAACAGTTATGCTTCTTATCTTGCCGATACCGTGAATGTGCCCGGCAAGGTGCAGTTGCGGCTGATGATGGCAGACAGCGTGGACGATAGGGCTACCCGCCAGTGGTATATCGGAAAGATTCATGTTAATTTCAGAAAGCAGTATATGGAGGAGTTGAAGGATTCCTTTGTGCGCAGCTATCTGAGTTTCCATTATAATGGAAGAAAGATGCCGATACGTCCGGGCATCGTTTTGCAGAGTCTGCGCCTGCGTCCCCGTGAGCTGTATCGGGTACGTACCGAGGAGCGTGCCAAGACCGGACTTCAGGGAATGGGACTCTTCAGCTATTCCAGCATCCAGTTTACTCCCCGTTCGGTGCAGACCGTTGACAGCTTGGGCAATGTAGTATACCGTGATACCTTGGATGCCAATATCGATCTGGTATTCGATAAGCCATACGATTTCTATGTCGAGGCAAATGCCCGTGGCAAAACCACCGGTAGAGTAGGTCCGGAGCTGGTTGTGGGTCTTACCAAGCGCAATGCTTTTCATGGAGGCGAGAAACTTTCTGTCAACCTGCATGGTTCGCATGAGTGGCAGACCATCAGTCAGGCTGGCGGAGGTTCCACCCGCATCAATTCCTATGAATACGGATCGGATGTATCAGTAGAGTTCCCCCGTATCATCACGCCTTGGAATATGTTCCGGACGATGGAGCAGAATGAGCGCAGATACCGTGCCGGACACATGCCTACCAGATATCGGGGTGTGCCAACCACTACCATCAAGGCTTCGATGAATGTGCTGAACAGAGCCAGCTACTTCCGGCGTCATGTGGCATCGGGCGAGTTGACTTATGCCTGGTCAACCTCTTATCAGCATCAGCATTCTTTCAGCCCGCTCATTCTCTCTTATGAGTTTATGAACAGCCGCACGGCAGCTTTCGACAGCATCCTTGCCCTGCATCCTTATCTTCAGATATCGATGCGCGACCAGTTTGTGCCTAAGATGAGTTACACCTATACTTATCGCAGTCCGCGCCGTTACCGTCATCCTATCACCTGGTCAACCACCATCAGCGAGGCAGCCAATATCCTGTCGCTCGGCTATATGGCAGCCGGAAAGGGATGGAACGAGAAGGACAAGAAGATGTTCAAGAATCCGTTTGCTCAATTCCTGAAACTGGAGACCGATTTCGTGAAGTACTGGCGCATCACCCAGGATGGTACGCTGGTGGGACATGTCAATGCCGGCATCATCTGGAGTTACGGAAATGCCGAGAATGCTCCTTATTATGAGCAGTTCTATATCGGTGGTGCCAACAGTGTGCGTGCCTTTAATGTGCGGAGTATCGGACCGGGCAGGTATCAGCCTACCAACAGCAAGTATTCGTATATCGACCAGACGGGCGACATCAAGTATCTGATGAACCTGGAATACCGTCAGAAGGTATGGGGCGATCTTTATGGAGCCCTTTTCCTGGATGCAGGTAATGTGTGGACCTTGCGCAACCATGAGTACAGTCCGCTCGGCAAGTTTGATGTAGACAAGTTCTTCCGGCAGCTGGCGGTAGGCACCGGTGTCGGCGTGCGTTATGATATGGGTATGTTTGTAATCCGTGTCGACTGGGGTATCGGTCTGCATGTTCCTTACGATACCGGCAAGAGTGGCATCTATAACATCCGTCGGTTTAAGGATGCCCAGAGTCTGCATTTCGCTGTGGGTTATCCTTTCTAGGTTTAGCCTGGGAGATGTGTCCGGAAATAAGTCTGATATGTGTTACAGATAGTGCATAAAAGAATAAAAATTGATATTAATCAAAAAAAAGTAGGAAAACTTGCGGTTAACTGCATTTTTTTTGTTACTTTTGCATCGTTATTTTTTTAATAACTATCAACTATTAATAAATAAAAGTATAGACAAAATGAAACCTACGTTATTGCTTCTGGCTGCCGGTATGGGTAGCCGTTATGGTGGTTTGAAACAGCTTGATGGTCTGGGTCCTAATGGTGAGACTATCATGGACTACAGCATCTATGATGCTATTCAGGCTGGTTTCGGAAAGATCGTATTCGTTATCCGCAAGGACTTCGAAGATCAGTTCCGTGAGAAGATTCTTTCAAAGTATGAGGGCCATATTCCTGCAGAACTTTGCTTCCAGGCATTGGATGATCTCCCAGAGGGATTCTCAGTTCCAGAAGGTCGTGAGAAACCATGGGGTACAAACCATGCTGTCCTGATGGCAAAGGATATCATCAAGGAACCTTTCTGCGTAATCAACTGCGATGACTTCTACAACCGCGATTGCTTCATGGTAATCGGCAAGTTCCTCTCTGAACTTCCAGAGGGCAGCAAGAACCGTTACGCCATGGTAGGTTTCCGTGTAGGTAATACCTTGAGTGAGAATGGTACCGTAGCTCGCGGCATCTGCTCTAAGGATGCTGATGAGAACTTGACTACCTGTGTAGAGCGTACCGAGATCATGCGTATCGACGGTAAGGTATCTTACAAGGACGAGCAGGGCGAGTGGGTTGCTGTTGGCGACAATACTCCTGTTTCCATGAACGTTTGGGGCTTCACACCTGATTACTTCCAGCATAGTGAGGAGTACTTCAAGGAGTTCTTGAGTGATCCTAAGAATATGGAAAACAAGAAGGCTGAGTTCTTCATTCCATTGATGGTTAACAAGCTCATCAATGAGGGTACAGCTACCGTTAAGGTGCTCGATACTACCAGCAAGTGGTTCGGTGTAACTTATGCAGCCGACCGCCAGAGTGTTGTTGACAAGATCCAGAGTCTTATCGACGAGGGTGTTTATCCAAACAAGCTCTTCTAATTAAATGAGATGGATATAAACATTAATATATTGACAGATCAGGAAGCCGCTATTCTCCGAGAGACGATAGCGGCTTCTCATCATATTGTCGTCTGTGCACATAAGTCGCCAGACGGTGATGCCATCGGCTCTTCTCTGGGATGGGCTGGTTATCTTCGCTCTTTGGGCAAGAAAGTTGACATTTGTGTGCCGGATATGGTACCGAATTCTATTTCCTGGTTGCCTGGAGCTGCCGGTATCCTGCGATATGACAGACAGCCTGAACTGGTGCAGCGAGCTTTCGATGAAGCCGACCTGGTATGCTGTGTTGACTTCAGCAGTGAGGGACGTCTTGATGAGATGGACCATGTATTGTTGGGTTGCAAGACTCAGCGTGTCATCATCGACCACCATCTGTCTCCTAATCTTGAGGCTAAGCTGCTGGTTTCGCAGCCACATGCCAGCAGTGCCAGCGACCTGGTATTCCGTGTAGTCTGGCAGTTGGGAGGTTTCCCACAGATGGATCAGACCTGGGCTACCTGCATTTATTGCGGCATGATGACCGATACGGGCGGTTTCACCTATAATTCTACCCAGCCTTATATCTATTACATCATCTGCTTGCTGCTTACCAAGAATATTGACAAGGATAAGATTTACCGCAATGTCTTCAATAATGCCCGCATTCCGGCAGTCCGGTTCCGTGGCTATCTGATGGATAAGAAACTGCAGGTAATAGAAGAACTTCATGCCAGTTTCTATACGGTGACCCGTGAAGAGTTGAAAAAGTATGACTTTATCAAGGGCGACCTGGAAGGACTGGTGAACGTGCCTCTTACCATTAAGGGACACAAGCTCTCCATTTCTCTTCGCGAAGATACGGATATCGACAATCGCATATTGGTAAGTCTCCGTTCTGTAGACGATTTCCCATGCAACAAGATGGCAGCTGAGTTCTTCAATGGTGGCGGTCATCGCAATGCTTCCGGTGGCAAATTGCTGTGCAGCATGCAGGAGGCAGAACAGATAGCACTGAAAGCAATCCTGGCATACGCCGATATGCTGAAGTAGCCGTTTTTCCCTTAGAAATGACGAAAAAGACAGAAAACAACCCCGTTTTGAGGCAATAGGATGATAATAAGTGATAAATAATAATAAAATCAACCTATTCCTCTCGGTGTTGTCTTATCTTTTTTGTACCTTTGCCCAATAAATCAGATTTTAAAAAGAAGAATGAAGAAATTTTTGTTTGCAATGATTGCTTTCGCGGCTGTTTTATCGTTTGCCGCATGCAATGATAGTGAGACTTATAAGGACATGCGCGACAGAGAGCTCGATTCTATCAGTTCCTTCTTGCGTAAGGAAAATATTAAGGTCATCTCTGAGGATGAGTTCAACAGACGTTGGAATAATAATCAAAGGCTGACGGATACTGCAAAGAACAACAACGAATGGGTACTTTTCAACAGTAACGGTATCTATATGCAGGTGATTGATCAGGGATGTGGCGACTATATCAAGAAGGGCGAAACGGTAGATGTACTGGTCCGTTTTGATGAGTATAACCTTTCGTATGCTGCTGAAATGAGCGATAAGTGTCTCACGCTTTCAAACAAAGTTCCTGCTTATTCCTATTATATTGATAAGATAAGCGTAACCAATACTTCCGGTACATTTACCGGTTCTTTCGTTGATCCTAAAGCCAGTCTGATGGCCAATACTTATAATTCATCCAGTTATGGCAGTGTCAGTGCTACCGTGCCTAGCGGTTGGCTTATTCCGTTCACCTGGATTAAGATTGGCAGACCAAAGACTGATGATGACCGCATCGCTCATGTCCGCCTGCTCGTGCCTCACTCTTATGGTACCACATCGGCATCGGGCAGTGTGCAGGCATGTGTTTACGACATGACCCTGCAGAAAGGAAGATAAACATAAATTCAGAAAGATATATTTATGACACTGATTAAGTCAATTTCTGGTATCCGCGGTACTATCGGCGGTCCAGCGGGCGATACTTTGAATCCGCTCGATATCGTAAAGTTCACTTCAGCATACGCTACCTTCATTCGCCGTAGCGGTGCTTCGAAGAGTAATACCATCGTTGTAGGCCGTGATGCGCGCATCTCTGGCGAGATGGTAAAGAATGTGGTTTGTGGAACACTCATGGGTATGGGCTACGATGTGTTGAACATTGGTCTGGCTACTACTCCTACCACCGAACTTGCTGTTACCATGAGTGGTGCAGCCGGCGGTATCATCATCACAGCTTCTCACAATCCACGCCAGTGGAATGCCCTCAAACTCCTCAACGAGAAGGGTGAGTTCCTTACTGCAGCTAACGGTAACGAGGTGCTGGGCATCGCTGAGAAGGAAGACTTCGACTATGCGGATGTAGATCATCTCGGAAAATATACAGAAGACAATACATTCAACAAGCGCCATATCGACTCCGTACTTGCTTTGAAGCTCGTAGATGTCGAGGCTATTAAAAATGCCCATTTCAAGGTTTGTGTAGATTCCATCAACTCTGTTGGTGGCGTTATTCTTCCTGAGTTGCTCGATGC
>CAVHWE010000049.1:0-12857 GCA_963639495.1 bacterium
TGAAGTAATTTAGTAAAACAACAAGAAAAGTGTAAAGTAAAATCAGTTATAGTCAGATTGTCTAAGTAGGAATGCCGAAAGGCTATGGGGTTTGCCCCCTGAATATCCTATATGACAACAGAGTCTCCGTAGTAGTCCGAGCAAGGGAAAGCCTTGTACATGGCGAAGGGAGACAGTGAGTTATTATTTAATATGTTTAACGAATGATGTGTGAGACATTATGAGAGATTCAGCAAATGTATTAAACAGTCTGGCTGGGCACAGCCAAGACCCTAATTACAAGTTTGAACGGCTTTACCGACTGCTGTTCAATGAAAATCTGTACGCACTTGCCTATCAAAAGTTGTCGCAGAATGCGGGCAACTATACGAAAGGCACAGACGGGCAGACCATAGACGGAATGAGCATAAAGCACATTCACTCTATCATTGGACAGTTGAAAGACGAAAGTTACCGTCCGTGCCCTGCACGGAGAATTTACATTCCCAAAAAGAATGGCAAGCAACGTCCTTTAGGCATACCAGCCTTTAAGGACAAACTTGTACAGGAAGTTGTAAGGATGATTCTTGAATCCATCTACGAAGGTCATTTTGAAGACTGCTCGCATGGATTCAGACCACACCGTGGCTGTCATACGGCTATGGCTTCCTTACAAAAGGGAGGTACGGGAGCACGTTGGTTCATCGAGGGAGACATCAAGGGTTTCTTTGACAACATCAACCATGATGTTTTAATCGGAATCCTTGCTGAAAGAATCAATGACGAGCGTTTCCTGCGACTGATACGTAAATTCCTCAAAGCAGGCTACATGGAACAATGGGAGTACAAAAATTCCTATATCGGAACACCGCAGGGAGGCATAATAAGTCCGATTTTGGCGAATATTTATCTTGACAAACTCGATAAATTTATGCGGAACTACATAAACGTCTTCAATAAAGGTAAAGCACGTGTACGCAACCCCGAATATAAAAGGGTTGCAAATCGTAAGGACAAACGTGTAAAGAAACTGAAGAATGAAACAGACGAGCAGAAGAAAGAAGCATTGCGCAGGGAGATAGCCATTCTCCACCGTGAGATGCAACAACTTCCTGCAACTCTTGACATGGACGAAAACTTCAAACGCATGAGGTATGTACGCTATGCCGATGATTTTCTGATTTGCGTAATCGGAAGTAAAGAGGACTGTGTAAAAGCAAAGGGGGACATTAAGACCTTTCTGCAAGATACGTTGAAACTCGAACTTTCGGATGAAAAGACGTTAATCACCAACTCACACGACGCAGCCAAATTTCTCGGCTTTGATGTTACAGTCCGCAGTACGGACAAGACGAGAAAGGATTTCAGAGGAATCCCCATACGCTCACTTGACCATAAAGTGGTTCTTCTCCTGCCTTATGAGGTTATGAGAAAGAAACTGCTTGACTATAATGCGATGCGCATAATAATCAAGAATGGCAAGGAAGCATGGGAATCGACCTCACGCCCGTATCTCCGTAGTAATGATGACCTTGAAATACTCAACCGATACAATTCGGAAATTCGGGGAATCTATAACTACTACTGTATTGCAAACAATGTCAACATTCTCAATAGTTTCTATTACTACATGAAAGAGAGTATGTATAAAACATTATCATCCAAGTATGAATCAACCGTAAGGAAAATAATCCGTAAATATTGCCGGAATAAAGTCTTTACAGTAAGGTATGAAAACAACAAGGGCGAAATGTTGGAACGTACTATTTATCATGGAGGGTTCAAGCAGAGAAAAGACGCGCGTATTGACAATGCGCATATCATGCCCAGTTATCGCGGGACTGAAAGTACCAGCCTTATGGCTCGGTTGAAAGCCCGTGAATGTGAATATTGCGGAGCGGAGGACAACCTTAGAATGGTGCATGTCCGCAAGCTAAAAGACCTGAAAGGCAAACAGGAATGGGAACGCTTCATGATTGCCAGACAGAGAAAAACAATAGCAGTATGTGAAAATTGTTATCGTAAGATTCATGAAAAGAAATAGACTGAAAATAACCATGGAGAGCCGTATACATGGAGACGTGTACGTACGGTTCGGTGGCGAGCGTTTAGAAACCTACCGTCCGAAAGGACGGCAAGGCGCTTTGCGCTTAGCCTGTGGAACCGGTAAGACGCTGATAATGTGCATCGCCGCGCATGAGATGAAGCGTCTGAATTTGGCACACAAGCCGATGATTATCGGGCTGAAAGCCAACGTTGCGGAGATTGCAGCCACCTATCAGGCGGCATATCCCAACGCACGTATTCTGTACGCTTCGGAGAAGGACTTTTCGACCGCCAACCGTGTGCGCTTCTTCAATAATATAAAGAACAACGACTACGATTGTGTCATCATGTCGCACGACCAGTTCGGCAAGATACCGCAGTCGCCGGAGTTGCAGCAGCGCATCCTGCAAGCGGAGCTTGACACGGTGGAGGAAAACCTCGAAGTGCTACGGCAGCAGGGAAAGAACGTGTCGCGGGCGATGCTGAAAGGATTGGAGAAGCGCAAGCACAACCTTGAAGCGAAGCTGGAGAAGGTGGAACACGCCATAAAGTCACGCACGGACGACGTGGTGGATTTCAAGCAGATGGGCATCGACCACATCTTCATAGATGAGAGCCACCAGTTCAAGAATCTGACTTTCAACACGCGCCACGACCGTGTGGCGGGATTGGGAAACAGCGAGGGAAGCCAGAAGGCACTTAACATGCTCTTTGCCATACGCACCATACAGGAGCGCACAGGAAAAGACTTGGGTGCGACCTTCCTCTCCGGCACGACTATCAGCAACTCACTGACTGAATTGTACCTGCTGTTCAAGTACCTGCGCCCGAAGGAGCTGGAACGGCAGGACATAAGGTGTTTCGACGCTTGGGCGGCGATATTTGCCAAGAAGACGACGGATTTTGAATTTAACGTGACGAACAATGTGGTCCAGAAGGAGCGTTTCCGCTACTTCATCAAAGTGCCGGAGCTTGCCGCCTTCTATAATGAAATCACGGACTACCGCACGGCGGAGGATGTGGGCGTTGACCGTCCTGCCAAGAACGAGATACTGCACCATATACCGCCCACGCCGGAACAGGAGGACTTCATACAGAAACTGATGCAGTTCGCCAAGACGGGCGATGCCACCTTGTTGGGCAGGCTGCCGCTTTCGGAAACGGAAGAAAAGGCGAAGATGCTCATCGCCACGGACTATGCCCGGAAAATGGCACTCGACATGCGCATGATAGACCCGAATTACGAAGATCATCCCGACAACAAAGCGAGTCACTGTGCCAAGATGATCGCGGAGTATTATCAAAAATACGACGCCCAGAAAGGCACGCAGTTCGTTTTCTCTGATTTGGGGACATACCAGCCGGGCGACGGGTGGAACGTCTATTCGGAAATCAAGCGCAAGCTGACGGAGGATTACGGCATACCGCCAAGCGAGGTGCGCTTCATTCAGGAGTGCAAGACCGACAAGGCGCGGAAGGCGGTGATAGACGCCATGAACGCCGGGACGGTGCGTGTGCTGTTCGGCTCTACCTCTATGCTCGGAACGGGTGTGAACGCCCAGAAACGGTGTGTGGCTATCCATCATCTCGATACGCCGTGGCGACCGTCCGACTTGCAACAGCGTGACGGACGCGGAGTTAGGGCAGGTAATGAGATTGCCAAACATTTCGCCGGGAACAACGTGGATGTAATCATCTACGCGGTGGAGAAGTCACTGGACAGCTACAAGTTCAACCTCCTGCACTGCAAGCAGACTTTCATAAGCCAGCTCAAAAGCGGTGCGATGGGTGCGCGTACCATCGACGAGGGGGCAATGGACGAAAAATCGGGCATGAATTTCTCGGAATACATGGCGTTGCTCTCCGGCAATACCGACCTGTTGGACAAGGCGAAACTGGAAAAGCGGATCGCATCGCTCGAAGGGGAACGCAAGTCGTTCAACAAGGGCAAGCGTGATTCGGAGTTCAAGCTGGAGTCAAAGACCGGCGAGTTGCGCAACAACACGGCTTTCATAGATGCCATGACGGAGGACTGGAACCGCTTCCTGTCGGTGGTGCAGACCGACAAGGAGGGCAACCGCCTTAATATAATAAAGGTGGACGGAGTGGATTCCGCCGATGAGAAGGTCATCGGAAAGCGTTTGCAGGAGATAGCCAAGAATGCCACGACCGGAGGGTTGTACACGCAGGTCGGTGAACTTTACGGTTTTCCGATAAAGGTGGTGAGCGAAAGGATACTCAAAGAGGGATTGGAGTTCACCGACAACCGCTTCGTGGTCGAGGGGAACTACAAGTACACCTACAACAACGGGCATCTGGCGATGGCTGACCCGTTGGCCGCCGCCCGCAACTTCCTCAACGCGATGGAGAGGATACCCTCCATCATCGACCAGTACAAGGCGAAGAACGAGGTGCTGGAGATGGAGATACCGCAGTTACAGGAGATAGCGGGTAAGGTGTGGAAGAAGGAGGACGAGCTGAAGCAGTTGAAGTCCGAACTTGCCGCCCTTGACCGAAAAATACAGCTGGAACTTGCGCCGCCCACGCCCGAAGTCGCCGAAAAGGAGAAAGAAGGGCAACAGGTCAAGCCGGAAGCGGAAGATGTGAGGAACAGGCAGGCGCAATATCCCGAAAATGCACCGCCGCAGATACGCAGTCCGGCGGATAGTATCGTTGCCAACCATGTCATAATCGGGCGTCCGGGACTGTATGCCAAGGAGGAAACCCGGTTCAAAGGATTGAAAATATAACCTTAGGAATTTTATCTGAAGTATTAATAAGGGCTATCCCAAAAGGTCTAAAAGTAAATTTTATCCTTTCTGCAAGTATCTATAGGATGGCAACTGCATTTTTTTCTTTTTGGGCAGCCCTTATTAAAATTTATTCTTATTTTAGGTTATATACATTCATGTCCATTTATGTAAAAAATTCCTGCTGACCTTGTTTATGTCTTGTCAGTCACCATTTGCAAAACCATATTTGACCCTCAAAGAGGCTGAATTTGATAAGTAACTTGCTACATACTCATAATAAGGAGCTAAATAGAACACGAATGGGAAATACACAAATGCTAAACTAAAGAAGATATTGGCCAAAATAAACGCTATACCGAGAGAGAAACTTGATTTTTCAACTTCCTAAAACGGTGTTGTTCAAACATTTCTACTTATTTGTACTTGCCAGTTGAACCTACGCTTCCCTAATAAAATGTCTATGGTAAAAAGTTAAAAAATCCTCCCACTTTTGTTAGATATATTTTTTTGTGTAATTTTGTAATCGTTATGCGGCAGTAATAATATACATATTAATACGAGTTAGTAATCCTGTAGTTCTCATATGCTACGAGGAGGTATTAAAAGGTGCGTTTCGACAATGCATCTATTGTAGTATATTATTGCTTAATCCAAATGAATATTATAAATTTAGGAATTCTTGCTCACATTGATGCAGGAAAAACTTCCGTAACCGAGAATCTGCTGTTTGCCAGTGGAGCAACGGAAAAGTGCGGCCGTGTGGATAATGGTGACACCATAACGGACTCTATGGATATAGAGAAACGTAGAGGAATTACTGTCCGGGCTTCTACGACATCTATTATCTGGAATGGAGTGAAATGCAATATCATTGACACTCCGGGACACATGGATTTTATTGCGGAAGTGGAGCGGACATTCAAAATGCTTGATGGAGCAGTCCTCATCTTATCCGCAAAGGAAGGCATACAAGCGCAGACAAAGTTGCTGTTCAGTACTTTACAAAAGCTGCAAATCCCGACAATTATATTTATCAATAAGATTGACCGTGCCGGTGTGAATTTGGAGCGTTTGTATATGGATATAAAAACAAATCTGTCGCAAGATGTCCTGTTTATGCAAACTGTTGTCGATGGATCGGTTTATCCGATTTGCTCCCAAACATATATAAAGGAAGAATACAAAGAATTTGTATGCAACCATGACGACAATATATTAGAACGATATTTGGCGGATAGCGAAATTTCACCGGCTGATTATTGGAATACGATAATCGATCTTGTGGCAAAAGCCAAAGTCTATCCGGTGCTACATGGATCAGCAATGTTCAATATCGGTATCAATGAGTTGTTGGACGCCATTTCTTCTTTTATACTTCCTCCGGCATCAGTCTCAAACAGACTTTCAGCTTATCTCTATAAGATAGAGCATGACCCCAAAGGGCATAAAAGAAGTTTTCTTAAAATAATTGACGGAAGTCTGAGACTTCGAGACGTTGTAAGAATCAACGATTCGGAAAAATTCATCAAGATTAAAAATCTAAAGACTATTTATCAGGGCAGAGAGATAAATGTTGATGAAGTGGGTGCCAATGATATCGCGATTGTAGAAGATATAGAAGATTTTCGAATCGGAGATTATTTAGGTGCTAAACCTTGTTTGATTCAAGGATTATCTCATCAGCATCCCGCTCTCAAATCCTCCGTCCGGCCAAATAAGCCCGAAGAGAGAAGCAAGGTGATATCCGCTCTGAATACATTGTGGATTGAAGACCCGTCTTTGTCCTTTTCCATAAACTCATATAGTGATGAATTGGAAATCTCGTTATATGGTTTGACCCAAAAGGAAATCATACAGACATTGCTGGAAGAACGATTTTCCGTAAAGGTCCATTTTGATGAGATCAAGACTATCTACAAAGAACGACCTATAAAAAAGGTCAATAAGATTATTCAGATCGAAGTACCACCCAACCCTTACTGGGCCACAATAGGGCTGACTCTTGAACCCTTACCGTTAGGGGCAGGGTTGCAAATCGAAAGTGACATCTCCTATGGTTATCTGAACCATTCTTTTCAAAATGCCGTTTTTGAAGGGATTCGTATGTCTTGCCAATCTGGTTTACATGGATGGGAAGTGACAGATCTGAAAGTAACTTTTACTCAAGCCGAGTATTATAGCCCGGTAAGTACACCTGCTGATTTCAGACAGCTGACCCCTTATGTCTTCAGGCTGGCTTTGCAACAGTCAGGTGTGGACATTCTCGAACCGATGCTCTGTTTTGAGTTGCAGATACCCCAAGTAGCGAGTTCCAAAGCTATTACAGATTTGCAAAAACTGATGTCTGAGATTGAAGACATCAGTTGTAATAATGAGTGGTGTCATATTAAAGGGAAAGTTCCATTAAATACAAGTAAAGACTATGCCTCAGAAGTAAGTTCGTACACTAAGGGCTTAGGCATTTTTATGGTTAAGCCATGTGGGTATCAAATAACAAAAGACGGTTATTCTGATAATATCCGCATGAACGAAAAAGATAAACTTTTATTCATGTTCCAAAAATCAATGTCATTAAAATAATGGAGCGGTCAGGAAATTTCTATAAGGCAATACGGTTGGGATATATACTTATCTCCATTCTTATCGGATGTATGGCATATAATAGCCTCTATGAATGGCAGGAGATAGAAGCATTAGAACTTGGCAATAAAAAAATAGACGAGCTCCGAAAAGAAATAAACAATATCAATATTCAAATGATAAAATTTTCTCTATTGGGTGAAACAATACTGGAATGGAACGATAAAGATATCGAGCATTACCATGCACGGCGTATGGCAATGGACAGTATGCTCTGCCGTTTCAAGGCCACCTATCCAGCAGAGCGCATCGATAGTGTGCGCAGTCTTTTAGAGGATAAGGAACGACAGATGTTCCAGATAGTCCGGTTGGACTGGCGCAAACTCCTTATGGGTATGGCTCTTCGCTTTTTGGCAATTCTTCGCAAGGAGCATGCCGAAGTTTCTTCTGATAACGCAAGTTACATATTTGACGACACTACGTTGGAGAAGACAGGCTATGGCATAGAGCAAATCAGCCGTGTCTTTGACCATGTGCAAGGAAAATGCATCCTTGGATTCAAGCTATTGGTATGCGCATTTTTTGACGGAAAGAGCACGATACCCATAGATATGTCCCTTCACTGCGAGAAGGGCAAGAAGAAGGACTTCGGACTTACTGCAAAGCAACGTAAGAATCGCTTCTCTAAAAAACGCAAGAAAGAGGATCCTAACTTCATGAGATTCAAAGAATCAACGGATTCAAAGCTTCAGGTTGCTGTGGAAATGCTAAAACGAGCATGGGCTCACAAGAGTTTACGTGCCAAGTATGTGCTTTGTGACAGCTGGTTCACCTGCGAATACTTCATCAGTGAGGTTCTCAAACTCGGCAAGGGTGCTCTGAACCTTGTTGGATTGGCAAAGATGGGCAACACCAAGTACTCTGTAAATGGGAAGTTGCACAATGCAATGGAACTGATAGCACTATATGAAGGCTATTCTCAATTTTGCCATAACTGCAGACGGTACAAGTGCCATTATATCGCATTGAGAGGAAAACTGGGAGACCAGCCTGTACGTATCTTTCTTATAAGATATGGCAGAAACCAGCGATGGAATGTATTGTTGAGCACAGACCTCAGTATGTCTTTTGTCAGGGCATTTGAGGTTTACCAAATTAGATGGAACATAGAGGTTCTGAACAAGGAATGCAAGCAGTATCTTGGTCTCGGAGCATGTGCAGGTAGAGACTTTGATGAGCAAATAGCCGATTGTACTCTCTGCTTCCTTACATATATAACTATGGCCTTAGAGAAGAGATTCTCAGAATATGAAACCATGGGAGAACTATTTGAGAATATGGAGGAAGATCTTATGGCGTTGACTCTTTGGAAACGAGTGCTATACTGCATAAAGCGTCTTTTGGAAGTTCTTTGCGAGCATCTTGGTGTTACCATTGACGAACTGGAAGAGAGCCTGATTAATGATGACGAAGCTGCCTCCGCATATCTTATCATGGCTAAAGCGCTGGAAGATAGAGAACAAACGAAAAATGTTGCATGAAACACTTTTTAGGTAAGAGTTAAAACTCCCTATTTATAGGGCTTAGCAGAGTTTTATATCTGCAAAAGCCCTATTTTGTAGGGGTGGGAAACTTTAGTTATATAAGCCTTTTCTTTGGTTCATGGAGAACAACTGATTGCCATAAGACTTCTCCATGAATTGTAAAAGGATGGTAGGATTAAAACTCTTGCCATCCTTTTTTATGTTCATAGCAAAATGGAACAAGCGGTGCATATAGCTATGATGGAACCATACAACATATCGGCAGATTGGAACATGGGGAGCCCGACTTCGGAGAGGCTACCAACCCGGCAGGGCAAGGTCTTTGGAGAGTAACTCCAAAGGTTTTGAGTAACTCAAAACATACCTTGCTATGTCTTTGAGGACATAAAAATCCGCTTAGGGTGGATTGAAGTTAGCCTTCGTAAGAAGCTGTCCCCATCCCGAATGGAAGCTGTTCGGGAAATCCTGTCCTTTGCGGAGCATCAAGCCTTAGTTCTTCTCGGAACGATATGGATGCGCCATCCATCGCTTTGCCTTTCGGGTGCAAAATTACGGCTAAAAAAGCGCCCTTGGAACAGATGCACCCCAGACAACCACTGCAACTATCGGCAACATGCTGCCACAGGATTTGAAAACCATTGTTTTTCGGATTTTTCGTTGTTACTTTGCAGCCGTAAACATCGAACTAATGATTTGAAAATATGGTGAAACAAGCATTTGTAGAAGTGAATAAATCTGTCATTATTGCAGTATCGCCTTGCATCAATGATGCGCTACTGACGTACAGACTTACTGATTCACTGTCGTACTGTCGTATGGAAATGATAAAGCATTGCAATGGTTCAAGGTCTCCATAATGAAGCAATGAATTATAGACATGGACTCTTATGTGTCCACATCGTTAAATTGGCAGAATATCATAGAAGTGAGTTATCAACAATTTAAAAAGTTAAAGATATGAGTAAAACAAGATTTGTTGCATTCGCGACACAGAAAGGTGGAATAGGAAAGTCCACCATCACGGCTCTTGTAGCCAACTACTTTCACAATGTCAAGGGCTACAATGTGGCGGTCATAGATTGTGACGAGCCACAATACAACTTTGCAGACCTGCGAGACGAGGAACTGGAACTCATCAAAAGCAGCGACTATTTCAAGGCGCAAGCCTGTGAGCATTTCAAAAAGCTGGGCAAGAAGTCCTTCAGCGTAACGAGAAGCAATGCAGTCAATGCGCTTGACGACGCAGAGACAGTGTTGAATGAAACAGAGGTTAAACTTGACTTCATCTTCTTTGACATGCCTGGGACTATCAAAAGTGAGGGCGTCATGAAGACCTTGTCTCAGATGGATTACATCTTTGTACCCGTCAGCGCAGACCGCTTTGTTGTAGAAAGCGCAATGAGCTTCATGCAGTTGTTCCACGACAACTTTTTGACACAGGGTTGGTCGGTCACCAAGAAACTTGCTTTCTTTTGGACAATGGTTGACAAACGAGAACGAACGAGTTTGTATGATGTATATGAAGGTATGTTCAAGTCTCTCGACTATTCGGTTCTCAACACACGACTGCCAGACAGCAAACGTTTCAGAAGAGAGCTGTCGGAGAACAGAAAGGCAGTGTTCCGTTCCACCATCTTTCCATCAGACCCAAACCTGTTGCGAGGGAGTGGCATCAAGGAGTTGTCCGACGAGATTTGTGAAATCATAAAGACATGAGCCTATGGTAAGCAGAAAAATCAACACTGACGCAATAGATGAAAATCTGCTCATTGCCTCTATTGGCAAGAGCAAGATTGGCACGACAACGGCATCCATTCTTGACGGAGCTTCCCAAAACCCAGTGAAAGATACCGAAGAGAAAGAAGAGGTTGGCTGGAAGTCCCAATGCTCGCAGACCGATAAGTCGCCAATTTCACGCAAGCCTCCCAAGGCTTCTTCGGAAAGTTACGATTCGGCATTCTTAAAGCGAAACGAGATAAAGACTCGTCAATGCGTTTATATCAGCCGTGAGATACACAGGAGAATTTCAAGAATAGTCAGTGTGCTCGCAAAGCATGAGTTGACAGTCGGTGGTTACATCGACCTTATTCTTGAGAGACATCTTGAAGAGAACCAGGAAGAAATCAACGGCTTGCTGAGAAAAGAGATTGACGATTGGAATGTGTAACAAAAAGGAACAAGCATGACAATGGAAACTATATTCTTGATAGTCTTGGCTGCATTCAATGTTTGGACTATCTATTTTTACAACAAGTTGCTCCTTGAAGTTGCGAACGGCAAGGAAAAGGAGAAAAAACCGCCTATCGACCCGATGGCACTTGTAGGCAAAAGTCTTTTCAAATTGTCCCAATTGCGGAAGAAAGAAGAAACGGAACAAAAACAAACAGAATCCATGTCCGTATCGGATAATGACGTGACATTTGACGATTCTCCAAAGAGTACGGCACGGATTTCTGACGAACAGCTTGATGACGTGTTTACGAATGTTCGCATAGAAGATGTCGGTGTGAAGTATTCAGACGATGAGGACGATGCCGATGTACCGCAAGCAAAAGGAACAAGTTTTGAGGACATAGATACAGCCGTGAAGACGGTCAAGGCTTCAAAAGCTACGGACAAGGAGAAACGACATGCAGGAAAGGTCTTCCATGAGATGGATGGCAACCAATTCTATGAGAAATTCATGGAGAACAGCGAGGAGTGCAAGAAGAACATCCATGATTACGTCACCTTCTACTTGCAAACTCACAAGATTGTAGAGATTTCCAAGACAAAGAAAGAGTTTAAGGTGCCAGACAGTATAGAGGACTTTAATATCCTCGACTTTGTATAACAATTTAATAAGGAGAATTATGGAAAGAACAGAAGAAAACAATGCAACAAAGGATAGATTTGCACATGTGGGCAAAATATTCTCGGAAATGGACAGCGAAAAGCTACAAGCTGAAATCGCAGAACGCTCAAAGATTATTAAACGCAAAATAGATGCGTTGATGGAATTGCATATGTCAGGTATCTGACAAAAACTGTTGAGGTTGGATTTTCAATAGTCAACAAGTATTTCAATAGCAGAGAATTTGTATAACAATTAAAAGAATGATTATGGCAGACAAAACAAAAAACTGTGGTAAAGGACAACTCTCTTCGACAGATGCCAAGGAGTTGTATGAGGCTTTCATGAGAAATTATGAAGAGACAATGGAGGAAGCTGGGAAACAGATTGACGCTTGTCTTGAAGAGGCATTTCAAGACCGTACATCGTCAACTATTTCCGACAAGGAGGAGTGTTTTGATGAAGATGCAGCATATGAGAATTATGATGTTGGTGAATTTGAGCCAATCGACAGAATGGAGAAAGAGCGTGCTGAGCAGTATGTCGGTAAGTTCATGGCAAATGCAGGTTTTACCGCAAGATATGGCAGACATGTTGGCATCAGCGAGGACATTCATGAGCGTGTGACTAAATTTGTCAGTATCGTAGGCAAGGGAAAGATTTCCATTGCAAGTTATGTGGATAACATCATCAACGAACACTTCAATGCCTATGCAGCCGAAATCAAGGCTGCATTCGATGAAGGTCTCAAGTCGTATCGTCTCTGACAATAAATTAAGAGTACGCCAATGAAAAAGAAAGACTACGGCTAAAATCTCAGCTCGCCACTGAATCCATAGGACGGCATCATGCCGCATTAGTAAGCAAAAGTGTCAATCGCCAGATGGGACTATCTCCCAAGGAACAGAAAAAAACGATTTATGAATAAAGGACAGTCCTTTTGATTTGGGCTGTCCTTTGTTATTCTGCAAGCATCGCAGATAAGGAAAAAACGGTTCTTTGCCACTTTCTTTCCGCTCCTCGGCTCATGAAGAAAGTGGCGGAACGAATTTTCATCGCTCCGCCGATATGGATTTCATGTCGTTGCAACCATTCGTTGCTCTATAAGTCTTGCATTGCTGT
>CAVHWE010000050.1:0-12835 GCA_963639495.1 bacterium
AAGATACGAAAAAAACCGCAGATAGCGAACTATCTACGGTTAAATATTTAGAATAATGTGAAAAATCACTATTATTTGGTCCTAAAATTCCAAAAGAATGCGGGCATTGAGCTGTCTGCCGGTAAGATAATTAGGTACGGCGTATTGCTGGCTGGTTACATCTGTCACCCAGTAATAGCTGTTTACGTTGTCTATGCCGAAGAGGTTGAGGCAATCTACCCCCAGCATCACATTCTTCAGGAAGGTTTTCTTCTCCCGGCGGCTGTTGTCGAGCAGCTGATAACTCATACCGATATCTGCACGGCGATAGGCAGTGGCACGGAAACTGTTGGTCTCCAGCTCTCTGTGGGGTGCTGCAAAAGGAAGACCATCGGCAAAGGCGAGTTTCAAAGACATGCGCCACTTCTTGCTGCCCGGGAAATAATCGGTGAAGAAGAGGTTTACGGCATAGCGCTGGTCGGTAGGCAAAGGGATGCTCTTGCCACCCAGTTTCATCTTTGTATCCATAAGCGAAAGACTGAGCCAGGAATCGGTACCCGGAACAAATTCTCCGTAGAGTTTGAAGTCGAGTCCTGCCGCATGACCGCTGCATTCGTTCTGTCCGTAATAAACTACCTTCACGTTACTAACCGAATAAGGAACCAGATTGCCCAAAGCCTTGTAATAGGCTTCGGCGGAGAATTTATAGCGTTGGTCTCCTATCTTGAACCTATAGTCGTAGCCGGCGATGAAGTGGATGCTTCGCTGACTCTTGATTTTCTCGTTCAGCGATGCGATGGTTATGCCGTTCACCGTAGATGTATCTCTCAATTCCTTGAAGAATGGAGCCTGATAATACAGACCTGCCGCAAAACGGAGTGTGGTATTCTCATGGTTGGCTGGTATGATGGCGAGCGACAGACGAGGACTCACGATGGTTTCTCTGTTGAAGTTCCAATGACTCATTCTGATACCATAGTTCAGGGTATAATGTGTCTGTCCGTTCCCGGTACTGTCGGCTGTTCCTCCCGAAAAACGGTAGGTGTCCTGGATGTAAGCTTCCATTCGGTTGGCATTCAGTTCGTTGCGAGCCTTCAGTGAATAAATCATATAGAGGTCTTTGCCATTGTGAGGAATACTGTATCCTGCGGA
This sequence comes from bacterium, assembly GCA_963639495.1. Lineage (GTDB taxonomy): Bacteria > Bacteroidota > Bacteroidia > Bacteroidales > Bacteroidaceae > Prevotella. The sequence goes on from CAVHWE010000050.1 coordinate 1,132, forward strand.
ATCGCGCATCTCATATTCTACTGAATTCTCCTCGATATGTTCACGCTTCAGACTTACTGCGGCTTCCATCTGATGTTTCTTTAGCTTGTGCTTGAGCATCAGTTTGGCACTCATCACGCGAGCCGTAAGATAGTTTCGGGCATGTTCGAAATAGGTACCTACTCCCAGGTTTTCTGAAGTCTCGGTTTCGTCGAGCCAGTATTGTCCCTGAATGTCATATTTCTCCTGTTCCTTGGTGTAGAAAGCGCTGCCCAGAAGCGAGAGACTGGTGTTGGCGGTAAACTGGCGGGTAATGCCGAGTGTACCGAAGTAGGTGAGAAAACGGTCTTTTTCCTGACCGTCAAAATATACTCTGAAGCTCTTTACGTTTTCCATTGTTCCGAACTTCGTTTCTCGGTCTTCCGGTTCGAAGTTGTAGTGATTATCAGAGATGTAGCCTATGAAGTCAAGCTTCCAGCGTTTGTTGGGCTGGTAACTCAGATAGGTCTGATAGTCCAGATAGTTTGGCTTGTATTCGCCTTTGGTTTCCATCGAACCGAGCAGGTAAGAGGTGGTTTTGTAGCGCACGCTGTTGAGCCATGAAAGTTTCTGGGTTCCCAGACCGATGTATGCGTCAGCACCCAGCAGACTGGCAGCCAGACTTCCTTCAACCACCGGCTTCTTGCTTTTTGCTTTCAGGGTTTTGTAGGTGATGTCGAGAGCCGAACTCATCTTGTCTCCGTATTTGGCAGCATATCCTCCGGTTGAGAAACCGATTTTATCTACCATATAAGGGTTGATGACGGAGAGGCCTTCCTGCTGTCCGCTGCGAACCAGGAATGGGCGGAATACTTCTACGTTGTTGATGTATACGGAGTTCTCATCGAAGGCTCCGCCACGTACATTGTATTGCGAAGAGAGTTCGTTGTGGGTACTCACGCCAGCCTGTTGCTGAACCAGACTTTCCACCCCATTTCCGTTGGCAGATGGCGTCATCTTCATGTCCTTAGTCTTCAGTTCCTGTATCTGGTCCGACTGTATTTTTTCTCCCTTGATATTCACCTCATCGAGGGTGGTGGATGCTTCGCGAAGTACTACCAGTAGGGTTTGTTTTCCTCGCGGTCTTCTCAGCACTTTTGTTTTTGTCTTGAAACCGATATATGAGAATTTGACTACCACGCTGTCTGCAGAATGCAGTTTGAGGCTATAGTCTCCCTTGAGCGAAGTAACGGCAGTCTTTCCCTGGCTAGCCACCGAAACGATGGCAAACTCCAGGGGCTGGTTGTTCTCGTCTACCACTTTGCCGTGAAGGGTAAACTCCTGCGCCATCATCTTTATGGTTGCGATGAGGCATATTGTGAGTATCAATAATCTATTTTTCATACTTTTATTAACGAGAAAAACTGAAGATTATTGTAAAAGACCCAAAAAATAGCGCCCTGTAAAGGAAGTCATTTTGGCTTCGCTTTACAAGGGCGCTTTACATGTTGAGGCAAAATATTTTCTAGAGAAGGCCTTCCCAACTACTGGTATCTGTAGAGTTGAAGTCTTCGCTTTCAAGTTCTTTCTTGATATCTGCGGCAGTCATAGAGAGGGCGTTATCTTCTTTCAGATCAAGACCTTCCAGCTTGGTTGGATCAACTTTTGCATTGATAGGCTTACCTTCTTCGGTAAAGTTCTTCTGGTATTCTGCTAGAAGAATTTTCTGCTGTTTCAATGATTTCTTCTGTTTCTTCGCCATAGAAATGTCATCGATACTCGCAAGGGCTCCCATACCTGCACCTACAGCAGCACCGGAAAGACCATTCTGTAAAGCACCGATACCAGCACCTAAACCAACCTTTGCCAGAATAGCAAGAACACGCTGGTTAATGATGTCAATCTGGGCTTTTACTGATTGGGCACTTCTTTTGTTGCCAAACTGGTCTACCAGCAATACGCGGTAGTCTTGCGTACCATCTTCCAGCAGAACAGGATTACCATTCTCGTCAGTCATGTTTACTCGCTTTGCTGAGAATACAGGAATCTTATCCCAAGCAATGGATACTGAATCAGAAGAAGCTGCAGTTCCACTATCTGTCAATGACGATGCTGTTGAAGGAGTGGCATCTGCTGCCTTGCTTACTTCATCGAGTGCATTTGCTGTTGATTCTACTGTTTTAGCAGTTTTTTCTATCGCCTTACCCAGTTTCTTGAAAAACTGAGCGTTGGCAGATAGGTTACTTACAAATAACATACCTGCTACTGTTACTACTCTTACGATTGTAGTTGTTTTCATACCTTTTTATTTTATCATTAAATTAAACATTTGCTATTTGCCTACACGAGTATACATTTTCAGGCGAATCTGGCGCTTGTTGTATTCACCTTCTGACTGGAGCATGATTTCTGTAGCTCCCATATACTTAATCTTGATTCGGTCGTTGTAGCCTACCGGACGGAAGAAGAAACCTTTAGGAAGATCCTTACGCACCAGATGGATGTCGATAACACCCTCTTCGTTAGATTCTCCTAGCTGCTTGAAGTCGTTGGCATGGTTGTTTACCATCGAAAGGAACTTCTTGTCGGTCTGATACATCTTGATTTGTGGCTCGTCATCTCCAGAGTAAGCCCAGAGTTCCACATTACCCAATTTGCCGTCCTCGTAGAAACCAGCATAATCGTTCACCCATTTTGCAATGGTAAACTTCAGGTCGAGTGGCATGTCCTCAATCAACTTCTCCAGTTTCTCTATTCTTTCAGCATAGAAGTCGCAAGGATTGTATTTGTTCAGTACGTTCAGAAACTCCAGCGCGCCCGATGCATACTTCACAACATCTTTCTGGTTAGCCTCGCCAGCCTGTCTCATCTGCTTCATCTTGACCAGCGATCCCAAGGCATACTTTTCGTAAAGCAGACAGGTATCACATTGCAGGATGTTTGTTTTGATAGAAGGAATGAGATCTCCAGGAGTATCCTTTGCGTTGAGAGCCTTTACGAAGTTACGGCGGGCACCATCATACTGTCTGAGACCATAGAGACGTGCTCCTTCGGTCATCATGGCGCTACATTCTGTAACATATACTTTTTCTATCTGTTTAAGCAACAAGACACCATAGCAGAGTTTTACTCTCGGGCCGATAGGCTCCAGATCAATCTGCTCGCGGTTTGTACCGTTGGCATAAACACCAATGTGCATCATTGCATTGAGTGCATTTTCAGCCTCATCAATCTGGTTTCTCAACATCTGCTCCTTATCAAAGTCAGCCTGTGTAGCCTTACTGCTGTTCTTGTCGATATAATCGAAAATCTTCTGGTGTTCAGCCTTAAGATTCTCTACATTTTGCTTTGCCTTATTGATGTTTTCCAGTGGGATGACAATCGTTGTGATGTTGATGGAATTGTCATTCTTCTTCACTGATTTTGTAATCTTGGCATTGAGTTTAGGTGATACTACCACTTGAAGATCCTTGATGGCAGTAGAGATTTCCACCTCAGCCAGTTTTTCATCCAAAATAGCATTGTTGCTCTTGGTCTGGTCTTCCATGCGGATAGGCATCTTTACATACTCAATCTTGTAAGCACGCATCAGATCTGCCTTGAGCGATACAACAAAGTCAGTCTTGTAGATTTCACCGCGGCGGTTCACTTCTACCTTCGGAGTTTTGTTATCTTTCAGGTCAATCACGATTTCATAGACGTAAAGTCCATCTTTTCTTTTACCTTTTGGGGTAATCTGTGGGGCCTTTACATTATTAATGGTGATAGCCAGGTCGCCAAGTTCAGAGAGAACCAGGATGCCACCCTTGCCCTGAAGGTCGGCAAAACAGTCTTCTTCATTCACCGGACTTGAAGAGATAAAATCTGATTGGGCATGGATATTCATGCCCATCAGAATGAGAGTCAATATCAATAATAATTTCTTCATGTGTCGAAATCTTTATATTCGAAAGTTCTTGTTTCCGGCAGATTTAAAGATCGAAACCACCGAGTGTTGAGATGTCATCGTCTGGCTGTTGGCGCTTTCCGCCTGCCCATTCTGGCTGCCATGTACGGACATGGATGATTGGGTCTCCGCCATTCTCAGGGAAGTCCCAAAGCAGGAAGAGATAACCCTCATCGCTATAGTTGCTTGATTTCCAAGACTGATGCAGACGCACACCATATTTCGTTGGGTCTACGGTGGAGCGGGTAATACCCTGACAGCCGCCTTGTTCGCCGTTTTCACCAATCTGACTGAACTTCACATCAATCCATTTGTTACGAAGAAAAGCCATCTTCAGGTTGTTGATATACTGCTGTTTGTTCTGCTTGGTATATTCCACCTTGAAAGCAGCATTCTCTGAGTCGGTCAGTTTCTTGGTCATAACTACCTTACCGGTGATGATGAGTGCATCATCGCTGAACATGTTCTTGATGGTTTCGAGATCCTTCATATTATAAGCGGTACGGAATCGCTCCACATATTGCAGGATAATCATCTGTTTCTCTTTGTCAACCACGGCACCGCATCTTTCCATACTCTCTGCAGTTTGTGCATCAAGAGCAAAGCGGAAGTCGGTCAGGTTTCCGTGCTGGTCAAATTCAACCACAGCTTCCTGATAAGTACCGAGTCCGAAGTCTTCTTCTTCAGGTGTGATGATCAGAGGGATGTGGCTTACCATCATGTTTCCGTTTTTAAATACCCAGCAGCGTTCTACCACCTCTTCATCATCACAGTAGAAGGGAGTGACAGCCCATAGGCGGGCGAGTGATTTCTTGGAGAACTCGTCCATCTGCAGGTTCTTTACCGATACCGGAACATGAGCTTTCTGTGCTCGGTTGATTTCTGTGAGCACCGCAGCCAGATTTCGCTCTGCATTGTAGATGCCTGCCGGACGGTTTACATTCTCATCGGTAGTGAGCGTCACGTCTACGGCTTTCATCTGTAGAGATGTTGCCATGCAGAGGAATAAAAGTATGATATACTTCAGTTTTTTCATATTTATCTGTTCTTACTTTTTATTGTTTCAATAGCCATGCTTAAAATCTGGAAGATTCAATTACTTCACTGTGAATCCTATGGCGCCACAGCCGGAGTAGTTGCTTATCTTGTCAGCCTTTTGGGTCTTTACATTGATGCGCGAATCACCCGGTGTGAGCACAGCTACCACCTTTCCAGCCTTGTTGTAGATGGCAAGATAGTTGATTTCCGGCTTGCTGAGTTGAGCATAACGGGCATAGCTGCCAATCTTGCCTTCTTGCTGATATTGCTTGATCTTGTCTGCCATATCTGAATATTCTGTACAGGCAGCAATCTCCATTACTACAGCTGGGTAAACCACTTCGGCTGTACTTTCCAGTATTTCAGCCTTTTCCTCCTGTTTCTTGCCTTTAGCAGCCTTCGAAGCTGCTTCGTCCTGTTCTGGAGTCATAGGGTTGGCATTTGTCATCACTTCTGTATTGTCAGCCGACTGGATGTTGCTCTTTTTCACATAGATGAAGCTGCGGAACATGTTGCCTCGGGTGAGTGATACGTTTGTCCAAAGTTCCTTCCTGTCACTGATAAGCAGTTCGTTGCTCTGGCGCAGTTTTTTCTGTGTAGCTACCCATTCGTTGATTTCCTGATAGAGCAGTTCTTCAGCCAGATCTTTGGCTTCCTGTTCTGTGGCAGCCGTAGCTTCTGCGTAGATGTACTGGCTGTTTTTCTTGATGCTGTTGATTTCCTTCTTTTTCTCTTCAACGTTACTGTTGGTCTGTGCAGAGATAGTTAAAGCAGGAAGTAGCAGACATGCTGTGAATAGATTTCTTATTCTCATGTTTTGTTTGTTCTACGTTAAATGCTTATTTTCTTTGAGGTGCTTCTTCGTGGATGTCCTGAGTAAAGAATTTCTCTGTTACGTTTTGCAAAGGGATATAGGCATAAACTGTAGCGTTTATCTTTTCTTCTTTTCCATCCAGAATGTTCAGTGGGATGCTGACGGAGAGCACATGGTTGTATGCCATCTTTTCGTTGTAGGCGAAAAGGGTGCCAGTCAGCGTCTTTTCGTTCATAGTCTTGATTCCGAAGTAGAGTTTGCAGCCTTCGTTCTTGCAATAGTCTATGAACTGTTGCAGAGTGATGTCTGTTTCTTCTGCTTTGTAGCCGTATTTGTCGATGCGCAGATGCATCGGAATCACGCGCTGAAACTGTCCGGTAAGCATGATGTTAGTTATGCTGTTGCGGGCATTTTTTTTATTGCAGATGAGCTGCTTCTTGCCATGAATGTCTTGCAGATAAATGTCACCTCTTATCTGGTTGCTGAGATATTTGCCGCCTTCTACGATGATATGTCCCTGTGAGCGGGTTGTCTTTACATGAGTCCAGTCGGTGATGATGTCGTTGCTGGTTAGGGGTATGAGGCGATTAACGTCGCGTTTCATCATGTTTTCCAGTTCTACGGCATTGGCTCCCATCAGCAATTGACAGTCGGCAGGGAAGGTAATCTCTACTTTCTTTCCCTTCACGGTCCATGTCACCTGATACATTCTTCTCTTCAGTTCATTGATAGAGAATTCTGTGTTGGTATTGATGGCTCGGAGCATCTGCAGATTGCCTTTTGAGATAACCACCTGGTCGATGTTCATTCTCTCCAGTGGGCTTCTGCCGTCCAGTCTCATGTCCAGTTCGAGCATGTATCTTTCGATGAAGTCGAAAACGGGAGATTCGCCATGCAACTGCATGATTTCATCGTTGAATAGCTTGTAGCCTATATGCGAGATGTCGCCATAGGTGTTGGTTCTGATTCTCAGTAATTTTCCATTGGCATATTTTTCTCCGGTAGGAGAGGAGGCTGACAGGTTGAGCACCTTTGCCATTTTCTCCAGTCTTTGTGTGTAGAATCCGTTGGCAGCCTGCAAAGAGGTTGCCAACAGAATCCATACCAATGTGAGAATTATTCTCATGGTTTCACTGCTGTTATGTCACCATCATGATACCAGTAGCCGATACCACCTGATACAATGCCATCGCGGAATTCACCTTCGAACTTGTCTCCTGGCTGTGCAACGAAATCCTTGCTAGCCACGATCTTATGAGGTGCGGTGAAAGTAATGGTTCCATGTCCGTGAGGCTTTCCGTTTCTGGTTTCACCCTTATAGGTACCATAGCCCAGTCTGATAGGTCCATTGGTAGGTACGGAGGTTGAGGTTCCGGCAGTCTTAGTCTTCTCCTTAGTTTTTGGTTCCTCTACCTTTGGCTCCTCAGCTTTTGGAGTTTCTGTCTTCTCTGCAATCTCTACTGGCTTAGCTACGGTATCAGTCTTGGCTGTATCCTTTTTCTCGGCAGTCTGTTCCTGCTTAGGCTGCTCCTTTGGCGCCTTGTCCTTGTCACCTCCGAGCATGAAGAAGGCTGTTGCTCCACCAGCGATGGCGAGGGCAACAATACCACCGATAATCTTATTGCCGTTTTTCTCCCACGCTGTCTGAGGGCGTGGCACCTCACGTAGAGGTTTGCCACACTCCTCGCAAACGAAGTCTTTGCGACCTGTGATAATCTGTACTGTTTTATCTTTGCATTTCTGGCAAGAATCACTTAGGCAGATGCCATATCTTGCACGTAATCTATCATTGCTTGTAGCCATTTTTTTTTCTTTTTTAATCTTTATTTTTCTGTTAACTCAATCTGTAATCTTACATTGTCGGTGGCATTCCTCCTGGCATTGGAGGAGGTGTTGCACCGCCTGGCATTGGAGGCATGGCAGGAGGCATGGCTGGAGCAAAGAGAGGCTTCAGTATCTCTACCTGTCCGGCAGGTGCCCATGCTGGCATTCCGTCCATCCATACCATGCTCTGCTCGGTAAACTGCTTGTTGGCAGCCATCTGCTTGCAGGCAGCCCAGTCGTATGGACCATAGTTCTGCCCGTTGATATTCCAATAGAGGGCAATCTTTGGGTCTGGCATTGGTGGAGTAAATGGTGGTGGAACGGCTGCACCTGGAGGAGGTGGAGGGGTTCCGGCACCTGGAGCTGCTACTGGTTGTGCTGCCTGTGGCTGAGCATAAGGCTGTGTAGCCTGTGGCTGGGCAGGTTGGGCGAAAGGTTGAGCGGCCTGTGCATAAGGTTGAGCGGCCTGTGGCTGCTGTGCTGCTGCTTGCTGTGCTCTGTAAGCCTCTTCTGCTGCCTTGATTTCTTCATCGCTTCGTGCAAAGAGAGATGGGAGTTGTGAACCATCGCCTTCACTGTGAAGCAAAATAGCATTTGCCTGGTCGGTAGCCAGATTGCCTGTATTGAGGAATCGCTCGTAGCGCTTCTTGTAGTCGCCCATCCAGTCGATGGCGCGGATAGGGAAGCAATACTGTACGGTGATGATGGAGAGTTCGTCCTTGCGGAGACTCTTTCTGTTCACGGTAATTGTAGTACGGGCAGTGCTCTGGTTGAATGAGTTCTTGAATGCAGCCTCCAACTTATCAGCAAATTTCTTCAAACCTGGGTTGTCATCTGGCGATGGGATAGATACCAGAATAGCCTTCTTGTTGATACTTGCTGGGTTTGTAGGACTCAGGTTACCTTCGTTGTTGCGGAGGTGCAACTGTATCTGGTCGGTATTCAACTGTACGAATACGCCACTCTGACTTACTATCTTGGTAGCAAAAGCCTTGATGTCATCGTCGGTTCTCAGTTTCTGCTGGAGCTGGGTCAGAATGTTCAATCCCAATACCTTCTTGTCGCTGTCTGCCTTCTCGTCATGACGTGCCTTTACGATTTCAGAGAGCTTGATATCGAAGGCGTCGGTGATGTCGTCAATGCTGATGTCGGCAGCCAGTCTGCCGAAGTTGACAAACTCTTCTGGCAGGATGCAGTCTCTCAACTGACGTGCGATAATAGGCATTTCAATCTTGTCGCATCTCAACTCCTGCTCAAACTCAGACATGGTCTCATCCTCGCTCACTTCGATGATGGCACCCTTCATATCCTCCAGGCCCTTGTTCACCTTGCGCTGAGCTGTTACCAAACGTTCTGTTTCGTTGATAGCCTCATTGATTTTCATGCCGAAGGCTGAGATGTCGGCATCCATCTTGCCCAATTCGTTGAATACCTTAGCTGCCAGTTTCTTGGCAAACTCGAGGGCTACAAGACGGGTCTTTGATGTATAGAATTCGGTAAGATATTCCTGATGACGGGCATATTTACGTTCACCTACGTTCACCATACGCTGCAGAATACCGAGGTCGCTCCATTCCTTGAGGTTTGCTTTTCTATCTTCGTCGATAGCCTTGTATTCCTCAATCTCGTCCTTGGTTGTAGCCTCCAGTTCGGTACGGATTTCGCTTACACGCTCGATGAGGAGCTTTGAAATCTTCTGGAGTTCGGTGATTGAGATGTCGCCATCCTTCCATTTCTCGAAGAAACCAGCTTCTACTGTATGTCTGATTTCCTTTGCCATATCTGGAATAGCCTTCTCCTTGCCGGCATAGTAGTTTTCTACACCGCAGTCGCGGAAGAAGTTGGCAAAAGAATCGCCCATGATGTTGTCAAGTTCGTTCAGCGGACAGTCTGCCTTCTTCGCATCCTGTGCATAGTTGATAGCCTTATCATGCCAGTACTCGTTGAAAGCCATGAAGTCGTTGTCACTAGGCAGAATCTTCTTCTCCAGAGTGAGATGCTCTTCGTCGAGCATCCAGTTAGCGAGATTCTCTTTATTGATAAAGTCGTTGCGATAGTCGCGGTTACGCTCTTCGTTGGCAAATCCCTGGTTCTCGCGCCAGTTGTTGTACTTGAACTGGTAGAGCACACTTTCTCCGATGGTGTAAGTGATGTGCTTCAGTACGCGGAGCTCCGGATACATCACACGCTTGATACCGATAGAGTTTACCTTCTTGGTTCTGGCAACAGGGATGCGGCCGGTAACAGGATCAGGATTTCCTGCCTCGTCATATTCGAGGGCAAAATCGTCCATGTTCTCATATTTGTAAGCGCGTACGATATCAGAATTAACCTGGTCTGAATCATTGACGAAGAAAATTCTGGCAAAAAGATAATCGCTGATTACCTTAGGCAGTTCTGTGAAAGAATTGATAGTAAGACCATTCTCGTTTACATTGCTGTAGATAGTCAAACCGTTGGCTACACCCTTTACACGGTCTGAGTAGTAGTCTGCTTCTCCACCACCCGTTACGTCCTGTGGCTTCCATGCACCAGCCTGCAGAGCGTTGAGCTCATTGAGGGCAGCGTAGCCGTTCTGGTAATATCTTCCCTGGTCCATATCGCTCTTAGGAAGATTCATTTCCGGCATCATTGCGTATACTGAGATATAAGCGTTTGGGAATGCCTTGCGGGTCTGGATGATGGCGTCTACGATAGAGCCTGAACCAGTACCACCGCTCAAACCAGCAAAGATATGGATGGTGGTTTCACTGGAGTCGCCTGATACATTGATACAGCGGCTGTAGGCATCGCGGAGGCTGTTTACATAGCCCACGGCGTTGGCAGCAAAGAGCAATCTTCCAGCTCTACGCTTCTGTCCGGCAGCCTGGCCTAGTGAACCGATAGCTGATTTTACTGCACCCACGTTTTCCACGATTCCCTTTACAGAAGGGTAGTGGTCGATGTGGTCTAATATGTGTTCAACATCCACTGCTTTGATGTTGAGAAACTCATTGTTGGTGAAAGAGGCGTCTTGACCCATCACGCGGAAGTCAGCGCGTGCTCTTCCGTCTTTCGACATCATTTCGTCGGTTGAGTCAACATAAAGCAGAGCTACAGGTTGCTTGCTTCTTTCCTCTTGTGTAGGAAATTCCTCAAACATTCTCATCTTGAATGCCTTGAGGATTTTTCCTCCTGTACCACCTAAACCTACCAGAATATGGTTACTTGTGCAAAAACTGTTTGTTGCCATGTTGTTTAGATTTTATTTTATGATTATTATTGTTTATTCTATCTTCTTCGTCTTCCGCTGGCACGAGGTCCTCTTCTGCTGGTATAGTCGTGTGAGCGTCCTTCACGTTTTGAACTTCTACGCTCCATAGCGTAGCCGAATGACATGGTCTTGATGACCACGAAGGCTCCTACTAAAACGAAACCGAGACACCAGAGCAAACGGTATACGATAAATTCTTTCATGTAATCCTTGATGGTTTCGGCCATAGCATGGGGAAGGTCTTTTACGCGATAGCCTACAAAATAGCCTGAGTTGAAATAGTTGCTCAGAATAGGATATTCCTCAACCAACTGGTCGACGATCTTTTCAGATTCGGCTTTTGATACCTCTCTGTCTTCACTGCTTCCCAGTGGATTGCTTCCCAGATACATGGACATAAGGTTGCCCAATATATCTTTTCCTTTATCAACTGCTGTTGTTGGGGTTGATTCTTCTACGATTCGTTCTAGCTGTTCTTCATAGTAGTCGGTTGTATTGATAATCTTAATGGCACCTGCTATCATCGTGCATTGTATAGACAGCAGGATGAAGAGGATACCTCCTACCAGATAGGTTGCTGGTGATGCCTCTGCGTGTTTGTACCATCCTTTGATCAGAAGGAAGAAGAGCACCATGCAGATGATGCCGATAAGGATACCCCAGAAGAGGCAGCCTGTGGAAAAGTTGATGATATCAAAAAATGCTTTCATATTTTTGTTTTATTAAAAGTTCCTGGGTCTTCTTTCTTCTTTTTACTTGAGCTGTCTGACCCAACGATTAAGTTGTTAAATGTTGTTATGAGTGCAAAGTTAATACCTCAGTTCGGGATAAAAATAGTGCCTAAAAAAGTTGGTAATCTCCGATATTTTTT
>CAVHWE010000051.1:0-7660 GCA_963639495.1 bacterium
GCTCTCCAGGTTATAATCATTGATGAAGAGTTTCAATTTCTCAGGGTCACCATTATGGGCGGCAAAACTCTTGCGAGCTGCAGCTACAGCAGTGCGAACATAATCAATGTCACCCAGGTAATCCTGCCAGTAGAAATTGTTCTTTGCATCGTCAGCTGAAACGTTGCCTCGTTTAGCAGACTGCAAGTCGTACTTGCCATCGCCATCCTTATCGGCACCAGAAAGAGCCTCGTTCACAACATCCCAAGATGTGACATAGCCATCAGTAGCCTCCATCATACCATCAATCCAAGTTCCCATGGCAGTGGTAAGAACATCTTTCTTCTCTTCATCGGTGAGAGGAATGGAGTTTAGCTTCTTGACCTGACAAACCGTAACAGAATGTACATCCAAAGTAGCATCTGCAGTCTGTGGTTTCAAGATAATATCATAATTACCTCCAACAATATTAGACATCGGAAGTTTTACGGTATGACGACCAGCAGAAACAGGTACACTTACAGTAATAGCCTGGGCACTACCACCCCAACCATTCTGCATAGTCAATGCTACTCCACTAGCATCCTTTGAAGCAGACAAGTCAAGATAAACCACATAATTACCCTCAGAAAGCGTATTGTTGCTACCTGGCATAACAAAGAACTGAGACCAAGCTCCTGTTGGAATAAAATGAATTGCACCATTTTCTACAGGAGGTTCGCATCCCATAGCATAGAATGGGAAAGGTCCATCTGTATAGGTTTGCTTATTAACTTCTTGTTCTACCTCGACAGCTGCGGCTGCAGAAGCCACCTTGATGGTACAGCCAATCTGTCCCCAACCACTAGCCGACTCTTCCGCAAAGTCTCCATTTTCAATAAGATTCTCATCTGAACCAGCTTTCGTCAACTTAAAGTCATCACAAGAGATGGTACCTCCTACCTTACCGAACACAAACTGAAGCTTATCAATAGGGAAATTGGCTGTAAACTCCCAAGTCAAAGTAGAATAATCCTCAGAGATGTCATGAGTAGCCATATACTGAACATCATTACTACCACCCCATTGGTTTTTATTATCACTTGCTTCCCAAATAGGCCAAGCAGCAAAAGTTCCACCATCCGAAGCCTTTACCTTAACGGTCATCACGTAACTTTGTCCCTTAACCAATGCCTTAGGCAACACATAACTAATCTGTTTATCCCATTTATTGGCACCAGCTTCGCCACAAGCAATCTCCAAGTACTTGTTTCCACCATTTGGATCAGGTGGCAACTCCTTATCCTTGATAAGATTTTTGAGGTACTTATTGGCTGCCTGAGCATGCCAAGCCAGCGTATGACCATAAATCGTCATATCTGCATCTTGCGCATTCTTGACGAACTCCTTGACTAACGAAAAATCCATGCTGCCATCATCTTTCACACAAGAAGCCATTTTCATGGCATTACCAGCAGTCATTTCATTGAAATTGCTACCAGCAAGGCAATATACAAGTGCCTGCTTGTTGAATTCGGCTGCTTCAAGCGCAATGCCCAACTTAAAGTCGGGATTGCACTTGCCGGCAGCTTTCATATCTTCCACGTATTTCTTCAAAGGCTCGTAGTTGTTCAGATACTGATATTCCTTCAAATTCTTGGTCATATCAGTTCTGTACTCCGAGAACTTGTCATCAGCACAAGAAGACAAAGCCAAGAGAGCCATCAAGCCTAAACCTAAATTAATATTTTTCAATTTCATAATAATCAAATTATTAGAATGACACTTATCTATCAAGAATATTACTTCTTGATATACTGAGGACTGAATTGAACAACACCATTGGTGTTACCACGAGTCTCGGCAACGAACTGATCGGATGTTTCCAAAGCAATGCCAGAACCGAAATCAACCTTGTAATTGAGAGTCAGGATGTCACGATCCTTGTTACCCCAAGCCAACTTAGCTCCCTTTTCTACAAACTTACCTGAACCAGAAGCAGTCATGCCCTCTGTATCAGTAGTAACGGTACAATTACCATTATCATCGAACGTAAGTATCAAGTTGCAAGTGACCTTAGAGCCGTCAGCTTTATTTACAGAGACTTCGAAATTACATTCCTTCAAACTCTTGGTTGTAATTCGACTCACTTCATCCTTTTCAAGAGTTGCACCTTCACGCTTTACCTCATGAGTTTGTCCATTCTCTGTAATCTTGTCAGTTCCTCTACGGAAATAAAAGCCATCCCATGGATTCATAAACTTAACGCAATAAAGGATATAATCCTTAGGAACAACAGACCAAGCTGAAGCATCAGTACGAACAGGAGTTGTACCTGCAACGGCAGGAGAACCCGAAAGAATAGAATCGGCTCCAACCATTTCCTTGATGCGAACTGGGATTACATATGTATTCTTTGCACAATCTGGGTCAGCAAAGAAAGCATCCTCCAACTTAACCTGAAGACGTCCCTGCAATTTTCCATTATACGCAACCGTCTTGGTAGGAATTGTATAATAATTGTCAGGCATTGGCTTTACAGGAGTGACTCCATCCTGAAAATACAGATTGTCACACAATGATTTATCAACATCTACATTCAATGTGATGTTTTTTCCATCATATGCTCCACCCATTGTAGATACGATATACAATACATGATTGTTATCATCCGTATTATCGCGATTCTCATCATTGCCTAAAACTACAGAACGTTCGATATACTGATAAGGATAATATACAGTAGTACCGCCCTCATAATCAGGAAATTCTTGGTCGCCATTCTCACAAGAGTTAAAGCCTAAAGCCAAGATTCCCAATGCAGCCATGGACAAATATTTGCTTATCTTCATTGTTTTCATCATTTTAAATATTAGTCGTTATTATTTTACTTCCCAGCCCTTATTCTGCTGCAAGTTGCTCCACTTCAATATTTCGCTCTGTGGTATAGGACCGTAATACATGTAATCTTTATAACTGCGATCCTCAACCTTCATTTCTTTGTATGATGGAACACCAGCCTCTGAAGTGATTTCTACACCACGAGCAGCCTCATTTAGAGGAGCTTTCCAACGGCGAAGGTCACTAAAGCGCTTATTTTCAAAACAAAGTTCCAAACGACGCTCGTTGCGAATCAACTCACGCATTTTCTCTTTGCTACCAGCGCACTCATCCAAGTATGGATCCTCGCCAAACTCGCCAATTCCGGCACGCTCACGGATTGCCTTGATTACATCGTAAGCTGAGTAGTTGTGAGTTCCCTTACCCTTTGGTCCCCAAGCCTCGTTGGCAGCCTCAGCGTAATCGAGGAATATCTCAGTATAGCGAATATATACAGGATAATGATACTGAGCATTCTTTGAATTAGGATCAGGATTACAATCCTCACGCAACAGCTTTTTCATGTAATAGCCTGTACGAGTAGAATTGGAAATCTTATTCAAACCATCATTGTTATTAGCCGTCGTAATGTCTGTATGAATGGTCTTTCCCTTATATTGACTACCATCATGAATGATATAAAGGTCAAGACGAGGGTCTCGATTGCTGTAAGGATTCGACTTATCATACTCAGAACGATCATCGGTGATAGGATAACCATTTACAGCAGGGAATGCATCGACCAGATTCTGAGTTGGGTTGATTCTACCCTTACCATAAAGAGACGGAGGGAAATTATCAGACTCTTGGTTCAGACCAAGATCCCAGTCATCAGCACCATTGGTACGACTGCCACGCCAAAGAATTTCCTTAGGACAAGCACCTGAGCCAAGCGCATCGATTTCCCTGGTTTGCATAAACCAATTATTACCTGTAGCAGACAAACCACTCACACCATTGATACGGTCAAGAACGGTAGCTGCATCGTCAGCAGCCTTAGCATAATCCACGTTTGTACCTTCAGAGAAAGCAGGACTAGCTGCAAGCAAAGATACCTGTGAGCGGATAGCCTCAGCGATACGACCGCTGATACGACCACGCATAATAGTACCAAACACACGGTTATAGTCTCCTGCGGTCTTTACTCCGATTTCCTTATACTTGGCAGGAACAGCGTTATCATCAGTCAAGTCATTGTAATCAAGAGGGAGAAGCTTGGCAGCCTCGTCCAAATCGCTATAAATTTGATTCAAGCACTCTTGGAATGTATTACGTGGCTTATTGAAATCATCAGTAGAAGACTCTGGTTCTGTCAAATTAGGAACGCCAAGCAGTTTGCCATCGGCTGTCCATCCACCATGATTCATCAAAAGATAATACAAGTTGAGAGCTCTCAAAGCATAAGCTTCACCTTTACGGCTATCACAATACATCTTACGGGCATTCTCGTCCTTTGCCCAGTTTACCTTATCTACCTCCTGAAGGAAGATATTGAGATATTGGATAGTAGCACGACCACTTGTCCATTTAGACATAGGATCGCTATTAGCTGTCCAAGAACCTGTAGCCATCTTGAGCAAGTTATCTGTCAAGTTATTGGTTACAGCGTCATCTGTAGCAATATCAGTAACACTCTTGGTATTGTAAGGAAGCATCGAATAACCATATCCCAATAGTCCCTGAGCGTATGTTGGCTCATTGTAAATCTCATCCAAGCCACGGTTGTTTTCCTCTGCAGGCTCGAAAAGATCTGAGCAAGAAGCCAAAGTAAGCGACATTGCTGCTAATATAAATATATTTTTTACTTTCATTTCTTTCTACATTTTAAAATGATTAGAATGTTGCCTTTACACCTATATTATAATAGCGTGTCTGAGGCGCAGACCCAACGTTCATCTCTAAGACTTCGCGCTCTCCTGAAATGGTAAGCAAGTTAGCTCCGCTTACGTATGCCGACAACCCCTTAAGCCATGTCTTTTGGAACAAAGTACTAGGCAAGTCGTAAGTTATCTGGACCTTAGCCAAGCGGAATGCATCTGTCTTGTACATCCAGAAGTCTGATGTCTGGAAGTTGTTGTTACCATCAAGAGATGTCAAACGAGGATAGGTTGCAGTCTCTTTGGTTTCCTCAGTCCATCGGTTACGAACTACAGCAGAATATTTGCTATCGCCCTTTACCCACCAATAAGAATTATTCTTGACACCCCAAGCACCGAAGTTACCGGTACTAAGAGCGAAGAAGGTAAAGTTCTTCCACTTAGCTGTAAGATTGACACCAAGCGTGAATGGTGCTCCGTACCAACCACCCTTACCCAAGAAGACTTGGTCGTATTGGTCAATTTTATTATCACCATTTACATCCACATACTTGATGTCACCAGGTTTAACTGTTCCACCAAAATAGCTTTGGTCTGGAGAATTTTGGATTTCCTCCTTGCTTTGGAAGAGACCTGCGCTCTTGTAGCCCCAAATGCCATCAAGTGCCTTTCCTTCTCTGTTCTGATACTGCTCTACGTTGTTCTCATCTCGTTTGGTAGCCTTGGTTGTATAGTAAGTACCAGTCACACCAAGTGAGAGATCCACATCACCTACCTTCTTATTGAAGTTGGCTGCGAAATCAAATCCAACTCTTCGATTATTGTTGTAATTAAGTACAGGCATAAACGAAGCCACTGGATAAGGAGTATTCATATGAGATGGATAGAATGTTGGCGAAGTGATGAGATAACCCTCCATCGAATTGATGAAGAAACTTGCATCCAATGTCACCAATTTCTGCCACAAGGATGTCTTGAAATTCAGAGACAACTCTTTGCGCTTGATAAAATCAAGGTCTTTGTTCTCACCTCTTAATGAATAGGTGTATTTATCGCTAGATCCATCATACCATCCATAGCCGTAAGCAGAAGTCCAAATACTCTGATAGAGATAGTAGCGATTGTCACCACTTGCTATATCAATATCCTCATTGATAATACTACCTGATACACTAATCATCATGTCATCTACCACCTTGGAATTTTTCAAGAAAGACTCATTCTTGAGTCTCCAACCCAAAGAAAGTGATGGTGAGAGAGCCTCACGATGACCTGGAGCCAACTGGGCAGAGTGGATAGCAGCTAATCCAAAATCTGCGTAATACTTCTGGGCATAATTGTAAGAAGCATCGAATGCAAGATTGGCACTAGAGTTCTTATGATACTGTCCAGACTTCGACTGCTGGAAGCCAGAAGCTATCAACATTGCCGACAGATTGTGAACCTTGTTGAAAGTATTGTTGTAGTTTAACTGACCAGAGAAAAACATGGTCTGGTTATCTGTACTTCCACTGATGTTCTGGTTGCCAGACTTTTTATCCTCACCTTCCTTCTTCAATGCGACAATCATATCCTTGCCATCGACGTTAGCCCATGTTGGGATATAAACAGCATAGCTATTATCGAAAGAAGTATTATAAGAGGTAGCATAGTCAACTGCGAAATGAGTCTCGAAAGACAAGCCCTTCAACACCTTGTGCAAGTTGATATTGACACCCGTATCAAACTGGAATTGACGACTAGTAAATTTACTACTTCCTGCAGAATAGATATCAGCAAAAACATTGGAAGAGTTTGCCTGAGTACCAGCAAGGAAGTATTTGCCATCAACCAACTTCGCAACGCTCATCAAGTCCCAAGCAGCCTTAGCATTAGGGGCTATCATATCTGTGGAGATAAGAGGAGCTGCATTCTGTGGGAAATTAGGACGCCAAGTAGAAGCTGCTTCCCAGTAATTACCCTTTGCAGAATGAGAATCATAGAAGGTTGCACTGGAGTTAACCCAAGCCTTAATTTCATCAGTAATGTCTATATCCACATTACCACGAACGCTGAAGCGCTGGGTATTATTATTCTTAGCCTCACCAAACTTGAAATAATCGCCCTGGCGATAATAGTTGATATTGCTATAGAAGTGAGCTCGCTTACCACCACCGCTGATTTCTGCAGTAGCCTCATAACGGCTGTTCATCTTTCTGAGATAATCAGAAGAATAGAAATCGAGATTAGGATAACGATAAGGGTTCAAACCTGCTCCATGATTATAGATGTCCTCAGTAGAATAAAGCTCAGACAGTTCATCATTACGACGAGCCTCGTTATAGAGAGTCATATACTCTGCACTGCTAAGATACTCAGGATAAGACTTTGCTACATTCAAACCTGCATTAGCCTGCACCTCGACCTTCAAGCCGTCATTATGACCACGCTTGGTGGTTATGACTACAGCACCCTTGGCAGCCTTGCTACCATAGAGCACCACAGCCTGCGCACCCTTGAGGAAAGAAATCTGTGCAATCTCACTTGGTTGAACGTTATTAGCTTCACGAGGCACACCATCTACCAAGACGAGATAACCAGCGTTGTCGGCATCCATACCCCAGAGAGAATTGCCATTCCAACCACCTACATAACCTTGCATATTGTCGAGGCTATAAGTATGGTAGTTCTTCTTCATCAAGTTCTCTACATCGACTACAGACACACCGCCCAAGATGTCATCCTTGGCTACCTTTCGGTAAGCCACCTGAACCATCTCCTTGTCGGCACTGGCTGTGTCGGATTCGCTTGTCTGTGCAGTCTTGGCATTGGCACCAAGAGGAGCCAAAGCCACGAGACTTGCTACAAAAAGCTTATAATTATATGATTTGAATCTTGAATTCATACTATCATTATTCATTTAGTATTACTAATTTATAATTTTAAACCTTACCAGCCAGGATTTTGACTAAACTCTGGATAGAGCTGAGTCTCCTTGATTGGCAATGGGAACCAATAGTGCTTGG
>CAVHWE010000051.1:8437-12699 GCA_963639495.1 bacterium
CAACTACTTTCTGTACCTTAGGACCAAAGACCTTAGAGGTGTTCCAGTTAGAGCCATTGAAATCAGCAGATGGACCACGGAAGATAGCTTCAACCGTTCCTGGCATTTTCCAGTTCTGCTTCTTGGTATAGAATATATCAGAAAAACAGCTATTGGCATCATCAGATTTCTCATGATTGTAGATGTCTTTGTACTTAAACTCTGCCAATGCATATTGTGTCTGACCAGCTTCTACAAGAGAGAGCAGTTCACCAAAAGCCTCAGCTGCCTTCTTAGCATATTCCTGATCATAATCATAAGTCTTGCCATTCTTGCTGGCACCAGTCTGCGCACCATTCTTCATCAAAGGACTAGCAGCCCAAAGATAGGTTTTACCAAGATAACCAAGAGCCATGATCTTATTGATGCGAAGATCATTCTTACCTTGTGTGGCAGCACCTGCAGAAGTCTTATCCCAATTAATAGGCAACAAATCGGCAGCCTTGCGGAAATCTGCTGCCGCTTTATCAGCGCATTCCTGATAAGAAAGGCGTGGCAAATTCAACTCGGCATTGGCATCGAGATAAGTATCCACATAAGGCATACCACCAAAATACTCCATCAATTCCTCATGCCACCATGCACGGAAGAAATAGAGCTGGCCCTCTATCAGTTTTTTCTCTTCAGCACTTCCAGTCACAAACTTGTCGATATTCTGTAAACCGAGGTTACATTTTCTGATGCAATACCACGCATGGTTCCAAATACCGTGGTCGAACTTATTTGTGGAAGTAGAAGCACCATCACGCTTTAGCCAGTTACCAGTAGATTCCCATGCACGGAAGTTACCTAAATCAACCTGATGGGTCATTCTATTATCAGCCTCAGGATTGAAGATTTCATCATCACCCCAGTTCCATGAAGGACAATAGTTACATTTCTCTTTATCAGGGATACAGTTGTATATTTCCTCAACGAAACCTTGGAAATTACGGAAATTGGCAAAGGCATCGTCTGCAGAAACTGTTGAGTCTGGCTCCTTGTCCAAGTAGTCTTGACAAGAACTCAGCGAAGTACCGAGAGCCAGCGAGACGCATCCCGTCAACATTAATGTCTTTATCTTATTTTTCATCTGAATATTTTTTTTAAAATTACAATGAGAATTTAACACCTAAGTTGAAGCGGCGAACCGTAGGGTATGCTCCCAACCAGCCACCACCACCGAGGTTTGCCTCACGGTCATCAGGCATACGAGTCCAGAGCCAGAGGTTATTACCATTCAAGTAAATCTTGAGGTAGTTTACGCCTAATGCCTTAATCCAACCCTTGGTCCAGGTATAAGCAATCTCGACATTCTTCAAACGAATGTAAGAGCCATCATACATATACTGTGTACCATCGGTGTAACTTGAAGCAGTGGCACCCCAACGAGGGAGGATACATTCTGCATTGCTTTGATTCTTATTCCACCAAGTACCAATGTTATAAACATTATCAAGCTTATTACCAAAGCTTCCCAATCCTACGTCACGGGTCACATTAGTTACTCCATAGAACTGAGCGAAAGCAGAGAACCCTTTCCATTCGAAACCAATAGTAGCATTATAGGTGTTCTGCGGACTACTGCTATAACCTACAGGAGCCGAGTCCTTGCTATCAACAACACCATCACCATTGAAATCGACAATGTAATAGTCACCAACCAAACGGTGATTGTCATTGGAGTCGTGCGCCGGAGAACCAATCAAATCATCAATATTATTGATAAAGCCCCTATCTATATAAGAGCGATACTGATTCATGGCAAATCCTGCCTCCTTTTGATAATTTGGAGTAAGGATGGCATCATCCTTCAAAATTACCTTATTCTTGGCATGGGTCATATTGAAATTACCCCAGAGTCGCAAGCCATTAGCAAACACCTTATTAAGTTTCAATTCCCACTCGTAACCACTGGTACGAACCTTACCTTTATTAATAGTAGGTGCTGTAGTTCCGAAATAAGAAGGAACAGAACGGTTGGAGCCGAAAATCAAGATGTCATTACGACGGTCACAGAAGAAATCCAAAGAACCAGTAATCAAGCCTCCCAAGAAACCATAATCAATACCGAAGTTGGTTTTCTTAACTGTTTCCCATTTCACATTATCATTTCCAAGAGTGTTCTGTCGATACCATGTATAGATACTCTCTGTATGGTCGAGATCCATAGTAGTCTTGCCGCCATACGCCCACTGACTCATATACAACCAGCGACGACTAGAATCAAATGGGTCACCAATGTTGTCATCACCAATCTCACCATAGGAAGCACGGAACTTCAACATATCGATGATGTGCTTGTCACGAAGATTCTTCATGAAGTTCTCCTCAGTGATGGTCCAACCGATAGCTCCAGAATTGAAGAAGGCAAAGCGATTGTCCTTGCTAAACTTCTCTGATCCGTTGTAAGCACCGTTATACTCGATGTTGTAACGACCAGCATAGCTATAGGTAGCACGGAACGCCCAGTCCTCACGGTAAGTTGGCATCACACTACCACGTGCATTCTCCTGACGTGAGAACAAGCCCATGGCTGATACATCATGCTGTCCAAACTTGCGAGCCCAGTTGAGCTGCAACTGATAGTAGAGGTTGCGAACAGTCTGGTTATTATCTACAGAACCACCTTCCGTTGCCCAGTTCACACCTTGCTGCCAATCAAACTTATTATTTCCTTCAAGTTCTTTACCATAAGTAACCTGACCTGTTTCAGGATCAATATACTTAGTCTGGGCTTCATTATTCAAGTCATTGATACCTCGTCCTGTCTCAACAAAAACATTATCCCAAGAGATAGTACCACGGAAATTCAAGCCTTTGGTTATGAAATCCAATTTCTGCTCAAGGGTAAAGTCAGTATTGATACGAGTGGTTGTAGCCTGTGCTGTACCACCGATAGCAAGATTCTGTGCAGAGTTACTTACATTGGAAGCAGCTGGATAGAATCCCCATGTGCCGTCAGAATATTGTGGCAAGAACACATCTGGAGCGATGTTATAAGCACCAGCCCACTGCTGACCAATCTGCCACTCACTATTGCTCATGTTACTCCAAGGAGCTTTTCTTACGCCATTGCTACCAGCCACATTTACCTTCAAAGTAGTGCTACTTGTGATGGCAAAGTCCAAGTTACTACGAACATTGATACGATTGTATCCATAGCCAGAGTTGTAATTACGACCATTGTCATACTCACGGAAGAGGTCACCCTCATGCACGAAATCAGCAGAAGCGAAGTACTTAACGAATTTTGTACCACCACTTACGTTCACGTTGGCATTATAGGACACAGCAGACTTTTTGAAAAGTGCATCCTGCCAATCCACATTGGCATAACGTTCACGCTGCTCATCCGTAGTCTGGTTACGATAGTTGTCAATAAAAGACTGAGGACGAAGATATGAAACACCTTCAGGATAAACGCCCAGTTCACGCTCTACCACTTGGTTGCGAAGCATCAACGCATCATAAGAGTCGTACTTGTTAGGCAACTTAGAAGGAGCTTTCAACGTAGCATTGAAACCTACGTCAATCTTAGCCTTGCCTTCCTGACCACGCTTGGTGGTAACCAAGATGACACCATTGGCACCCTTCACACCATAGACTGCAGTAGCAGAAGCATCCTTCAGTACAGAGATGCTCTCCACAGAAGAGATGTCCACGCTGCTCAGAGGACGTTCAATACCATCAACGAGAACGAGAGGGTCGGAATTGTTCCATGAACTAGAACCACGGATGATAATCTGAGGTTCCTCCTCACCAGGCATACCATTGCCTTGGATTGTAACAACTCCTGGGAGGTTACCTGTCAAGGCTGAACCAACGTCGCTGACACCAGCTGCACGCTCCAAAACCTCACCAGTAGTCTGGGTGATGGAACCTACGACAGAAGCCTTCTTCTGCTGACCATAACCAACGACTACAACTTCGCCAATGGCATTGTCGTCTTCCATTGAGAGTTTGAGCTCTCTCTTCTTACCGATCTTTACTTCCTTGGTCTTCATACCTACGTATGTAAATACGAGGATAGAATTCTCTGAAGGAACACTGATACTGAAATTACCATCTAAGTCGGTGACCGCACCGATGCTGGCATTACCTTTCACTTTTACAGTGGCACCTATCAGAGGCTCACCTGTACCGTCAACAAGATTACCCTTGACCTGGATATTCTGTGCCTGAGCATTCAGGCTGCAGAAAGCTCCCACCAAGCATAAGGCTGCTGTCCGTTTCATTGTTAA
>CAVHWE010000052.1:0-12687 GCA_963639495.1 bacterium
AGAAAACTCTATATCTCAAAGTCAACAAGGAAAAGACCGTAGTGTCGTATGTGCGCGGAGTGAAATATCTCGGCTACTCCTTTTATGTGATGAAAGGCAAATGCCAACTCACGGTACATCCAAAGTCCAAAGCCAAGATGAAGTCAAAGCTAAAAGAACTGACAAGTCGCAGCAACGGATGGGGATATGCCAAGAGAAAGCATAAGCTGAAAGAGTACATAAGGGGTTGGATAGGATATTATCATCTCGCCAACATGAAGCGTCTCTTGCTTGAAACAGACGAATGGTTAAGACGTAGAATACGCATGTGTATATGGAAGGCTTGGAAGAAAGTCAAGACAAGAGTGGCAAATCTCATAAGATGTGGTATTAGTAAATACAAAGCATACGAATGGGGTAATACTCGTAAGGGCTATTGGCGTATAGCAGACAGCTACATACTGCATAGAGCTATAACAAATGAGCATCTATGTAGGGCAGGGTATGCTACTTTAATGGATGCGTATCTCGAATGGTATCCAAAATAGGAACCGCCGTATGCGGACCCGCATGTACGGTGGTGTGAGAGGTCGGTAAACATGAAAATAGGAGATAAACACCTATGATTAGTGTTTACCTCCTACTCGATTGTAATGGTTCCTTCTAATTATTTTGATACAGCCAGAAGAATTACTCTTTATCGTTTTCTTCAGGATGAGCCGTTAGATACAGTTCTTTCTGTCGTTCGATTTCTCTTCTCAAGTCTTCCTTGTCTGGCAGGTAAAGCTTGTATTTTGCAGCGAACATCTGGTCGTTTTTTGCGAGGGTAGAGTATCGTGCCACATCCGAATCTGTTTCGGTACAAAGGATGATGCCGATTGTAGGGTTGTCGTCTGGTCCTTTTTTCATCTTATCGTACATTTGGAGGTACATGTCCATTTGACCGACATCCTGATAGGTGATGCGATTTACCTTCAAATCGACCAAGATAAAGGATTTGATGAGGTAATTGTAAAATACCAAATCGATGTAGTAGTCATTTTCCTCGGTTCGGATATGTTGCTGACGAGCCACGAGCGCATACCCTTTTCCCATTTCCATCAAGAATTTCTCTAGGTTGTTGATGATGGCAGACTCCAGTTTTGATTCTGCAAGGGAGGTGTCTTCTGGTAATCCAAGGAATTCCAAGACAACTGGTGATTTGATGTATTCGAGTTTGTCTTGCTGATAAGCCTTTGTCTTGTCTTGCATCTCGTTAACGACTGGCTGCTTCTTCTTTGACATAAGAAGACGTTCATAATATAAGGTGTTGATATTGCGGTTCAAGGTTCTGAAACTCCATCCTTGCTCGAATGCCTCCTTTGCATACCATTCACGAGCCTTCTTGTCTTCTACTCGTATTAGACGTTCGTAATGAGACCAGGGAAGAAGGCGTAATTCGAATTGGGCAGGCGGTGTCTGCCCTTTTTGGGGAAGCAAAGAAGATTCATCAGACAGTGTCTGCTGTTTTGGAAGATTAGATTCAGCAGACAGTGTCTGCTGAATTTCTAAGTTGTTGAAAATCAGGAAGAATTTTCTGAAGGTTCTTATGTTCGTCTCAGAGAATCCCTTCCCGAATTCCTCCGTAAGAGCAGCCGAAGCGACCTCTATCACATGCTTTCCGTATTCAGCACGTGATGCTCCGTTCTGTTCTTCTTCCACAATACGTTGTCCTATTCTCCAGTTTCTTTCCACCAGAGAATAATTGACGGCAGCAAATGCTTTGCTGCGAGCCTTGCTGACGATGGAACGCAAGTCGTTGACGAGCATGTTGTCTTCATCGTTATATTTCTTGCCGGGTTCTTTCATGATGCTACTGATTTTAGCTGTTCAAAGTGCAAAGATACGATTTTATATCGAAAAAGCAATCTTTCTCTTCACTTTTTTCGATAAAAAGTTGCAGATAATAATTGTATTTCCAAAAGAAAGTAGTATCTCTGTATCAGAGTTTGTAGTTGTACAACTATAGTGTATAAGGTTGTACAACTATGGGGGATAAAGTTGTACAACTATAAGGTGTAAGGTTGTACAACTATAAGGTGTGTTATTGTACAACAATAAGGTGTTGTCACTATAGTCAGCAGATGTGCTGACTGCAGTCGGCAGACCTGCTGACTAGGCTCAGCAGAGCTGCTGAGCCTAGTGGCAAACTCCGAGAAGCAGTATTCTCTTACCCAAGAAACTGTCTCCGCTAACTCAAGAAGCTATCTCCGTTAACCCGAGATTCAGTATCCGTAAGCTTAAGCAACCACATTCTCTTACTAAAGCAACCACATTTTCTGGCTTGTTAAAGCAGTTAGGGAATCTACATATCCATAGTGTAGTTGTGGAGATATTCCCAAGCATCGTTCAAATCACGCAAAGGGAGGCGCTCTTTTACGAGCTTTATCTTTAATGCCTTGCAGAATGCTTTCAGAACAGATTCTGTTGCAAGGTCGGGAACGGAAATCTGCAAAGGACAATGTCCTAGATTGTCAAATTCCTTGCAGAGATTAATCAAAACATTCTGAATCTCTTTTGTGTTTCTTGTCCTTATCAACTCAGGCTTAAGTATTTGCCCATTGCCTTTGGTGACAGCCAAGAGACTTTCTGCAAAATATCCTTCCTCGTCATCATTATCCTTTAATGGTGTTGGATAGTGTATCCAACGACATTGTACAGTGCCTGATTTCTGTAAGTCTTCTGTTGTAAAGAAGGCAGGCATGTTGACAATTGATTCTGTGGCTTCGGCTGCCATCTTTTCCAGTTCTTTTTCTTCACAGGTATCGTAGGCAGGCAGTTTTATGGTATCGCAGATGTAGCCATTTCCCTCATGTTTCATGAGTATGGCTTCCTTACCTCCTTCTTTGGTTGGATATTCTTCATATTCGTCAAATCCGATGGCAACAACATCGTCTCCTGCTATCTTGATGAATTTGGCAAGGCTTATGGTAGCTACCAAAGCCTGGTGTAAGACTTCGAAATCTTCGGGTGTGCAGTTGTCTGGTTCTGGCATTTTATGTGTTCGATGGGCATAAAAGTCAGCATTTCCATTCTCATTGAACGCAAGTTGCACACAGTTGAAGTTGGCAATACGCTCAAATCCCAATTTATGGTCTTTCGAGACATCAAGTGTTACCGAGTCAAGGTATGTTCTGAAACCTCTGGTTCCAATATAAATGCCTAGACCGATATGCTCTCCGGCATTTCCCATGACGCAACAGTAAGCAATTCTGCCATCTTCTAGTTCTACGGCGAAGATGTCGGAATCAGATAAGAGTTCCCAGAGCTTGGTCTTGTAGAATTCCTGTGCCAGGGGTTTTAATTGTTTCTTGTTAATTTTCTCCATATTTATAGTATTTATTGTTTATATTTTCTTACTCGTTTAATATTGTTAGGACGTTTAGAGAACAAACAAGTCATTCATTGTTACTACCGACTGAACATCCCAGGCATAAGGATTGTCGGATAATCCCATTGTGGTAATCATTGTAAGATGCACGGCTTTTTCGGTACCTGTCTCTTGGATGAAGCGTTCTCGCTTGTTTTGTAAACTCGCATCTATCGTATTAGTTATCTGAAATGGAGCCTTGGAGTATTTGATTTCACAGAGATTGATGACATCATCGTTCCTGTCTATCAGCAAGTCGATTTGTGCTCCCGGCTTTTCCTTGTTCCCAGCTACACTCCAAGAATAAACCGTGGTGATAACGCCTTGAATGCCAAGCTTTGTCTTGATTTGCTCCACATGCTGTAGGCATACTCGTTCAAAAGCCAAACCGCACCACGTGTTGTACTCGGGTTTGCCGGTAATCTTGGTCCAATATTGTGCGTCATTGATATAGCTGTCCTTGATAAACTTATAATAAAATAAGGTGTAATTGTCCATTAACTGGAACAAGGCATTCTTAGCTTTCATTCCGATGCAATTATATTTTCGGATAAATCCGCAGTATTCCAAGTTCTCTAAGTATTCCGTCAACTTGCCATTGTCGGTCAACTTGGTTGCTTGTAAGATTTCTGTTCGGGTCATTCCGACTTTCTTGGTTGCCAAAGCATCTACTATCGAGAGATAAGGCTTAGGCTGTTTGAACAAAGAGTTGTATAAGTCATCAAACTCGTGACGAAGATTGCCATCTTCTGAGAAAAATAACTGGTTGATGTTCTGTGCCAGACTCATTCCCGGTTTCAGTTGAGACCAATAAAACGGAACACCTCCCATGATCATATATCCTTCCAAAACCTGTCGGCGATTGAAGCGCAGTCCCATTTCTTCGGAATAGAGTTCGCATTCCCTTAAGCAAAACGGTTTCAGATGAATGCGGACAGACACACGGTTGTGCAATCCACCATGATTTTTAATCACCTTATTGATAATCCATGAGGTAGCACTGCCGCAAACGATGAGGAGAATATCCTTGCGGGCGGAAGCCCATCCATTCCAGAAATGTTCCAAAGCCGAAAGAAAATTGGAGCGTGGAGAATCCATCCATGGCATCTCGTCGATGAACACTACTTTCTTGGGGATAGTAGATTGTGCCAACAGTTGCCCCAATCTGTCAAAAGCTTCATACCAATCTTTTAACTTCGACTGTTTCTGTTTGCTATATGCTGCGAGTGAACGGTTGAACTCTGCCAATTGTATGCGATTGGTCTCATTTGCCAATCCTGTATGATAAAAGGCAAAGTCATTGTTGAAGGCCTCCCTTACCAGGAATGTCTTTCCCACTCGTCTGCGCCCATATATGGCAACAAACTTCGACTCATCAGCAATCAACGCTTGATGAAGTGTCTTCTGTTCTTCTTTTCTACCTATTAGCATGGCTCAAATAGTTATGTTTCTGGGGCAAATATACGAAAAAAAAGTGAGATAGCGTGCGGAATCTATCTTTTTTAGACACATTCCGCACGTTTAAAGCATATTTTTAACGTTTGTTACTATAAAAAGTAAAGAAAAGAGTATGCGGAATAGCCCAAATATGAAGCGATATCTAAGAAAATGTGCTTTAAACGTGCGGAATGTGCTTAAAAAAGACACATTCCGCACGTTTAAAGCACATTTTCACTGTCGCAGAAATACTCGGGACTTTCATAACCTTGGTAGATGAAAGGATTTGCTAATTTCCTGTTACTTAGTTTCATACGCCATTACATTTTTTGTGTTACAACTTTATTGTAATGGCAAAGATACAACTATTTATTGAATATGCAAAAGAAAAAGGCAGAAAGTTGAGGAACATTCTCAAATTTCTGCCATTTATTAGCCTATCACATTGCATAGTTGGTTGATGGCTGCATACTCATGAGAGAACGGATGATTTCGTTGTACCGATAACCGAACGATTTACACCTTAGACCGAGGGTTGAGTCGATTACAGATGACAATGTGGAGTCAAATGCTCCATGATTGAAAATATTCCTCCAAAAGGAGTGAGTTTCTCAGATTTAATTTGTATCTTTGCCATGTCATATCAGAGTTTTGCTTGTTTATTTTTGCAACACTAAGATAAGTGAATTCTTCGACATGACAAAATCCTGGTCAACTTTTTGTTGCTCAGGTACTTAGAGGATTTAATTTATAATAGTGTTGCGGAATTAAGGGAAAAACAATGAAGATAAGAAAATGGTTACTCTTAGCTGTTGCCTGTATGCAGATGACTGGTGTCATGGCTGACAACGTACGTGAGAAGATTCTCATAGACGAAGGATGGAAGTTTGCTTTTGGAAATGCTGCCGATCCTGCCAAGGATTTTGGCTGTGGTACTGAGTATTTCAACTATCTGACCAAGGCAAATTCCATACATAACGCAGGTCCGTATGCTCAGAAATTCAACGATTCCACCTGGGTGTCTGTTACTATCCCTCACGATTGGGTGACCAATCTGTCTTATGCTCGGAATGCAAGTCATTCGCATGGTTATAAGACTGTAGGATATAAATTTCCAGAGACAAGTGTAGGATGGTATCGTAAAACTATCAGTATTCCTAAGGAGGACTTGGGAAAGCATATCGCCATTCAGTTTGATGGCATCTTCCGTAACGCACAAGTGTGGTTCAACGGATTTTATATGGGAGCGGAACCGAGTGGCTATGCTACACAGGTGTATGATGTGACCGAATATGTCAACTATGGAGGCGAGAACCTCATCTGTGTGCGTGCTGACGCAACATTAGAGGAAGGATGGTTTTATGAAGGGGCAGGCATCTATCGAGATGCTTGGCTGTTGAAGTCTGCTTCCGTAAGTGTGGCACCGTTTGGCACTTTCGTGTTTGCCGATATCAAGAAACCCTATGATGCTGCGGTGGTTCATGTGAAAACTGAGGTCAACAACCATTCGCTTGAATCGCAGCAATGCAGTGTAGAGCAACGACTGCTGGACGCAGAAGGTAAACTGGTGGGAAAGGCTGAAAGCGTAAACCTTAGTCTAAACGCCAAACAGATCCTTGGCTGCGAACAGACCATTGCTCTCGATCATCCGCATCTGTGGTCAACTGACGACCCTTATATATATAAGGTGGAAACTACGGTAAAGGTGAATGGCGAAGTGACAGATGTCTATGAAACGGCAACTGGTATCCGTGAAGTGGTGTTTGATGCTCAATCGGGTTTCATGCTTAATGGAAAACCCATCAAACTGAAGGGCGTCAATATGCATCAGGATCATGCTGGGGTAGGGGCTGCTATTCCCGATGCTTTGCAGGCTTGGCGCATCAAGAAGCTCAAGAAGTTTGGCTGTAATGCCTATCGTGCTTCACATAACCCCATGACACCTGCCTTGCTCGATATTTGTGATAGAGAAGGTATGTTGGTCATCGACGAAAACCGTTTGACAGGTATTAACACAGAACACTTGCGCTTGCTGGAGAACATGATTAAGCGTGACCGAAACCATCCATCAGTCATTCTGTGGAGTGATGGTAATGAGGAGTGGGGAATAGAAAACTCCGTACAGGGCACACGTATTGCTGCTGCCATGCGAGAATATACCCGACTGCTCGATCCTACACGTCATTCTACTATTGCCAATGCCGGAGGTTCGGAAATGATTAAAGGACTGGATGTGGTTGGCTTTAATTATATCGTGCAAAACGATGTGGATAATAGAAAAAAAGCTAATCCTGACTGGAAAATCGTGGGCACAGAGGAAACAACCGGTTGTGGTACTCGTGGGGTGTATTTCGAATCAAAAGAACAGCCCGGACACATGGTTAGCATGAACAGAGGAACAAAACCTGGCGTGGAAAACGTGATAGAGCGCGGATGGAATTTCTATGATGAACGCCCATGGGCTGCCGGTCTTTTCTATTGGACAGGATTTGACTATCGTGGCGAACCTAATCCGCTGGAATATCCCGCCCATGAGTCTGAGTTTGGTATCCTTGACTATTGCGGTTTCATGAAAGATGAAGCATGGTATCTGAAATCTGTATGGACTGACGAACCTGTGTTGCATATATTCCCACACTGGAATCTGCAAGGACATGAAGGTGAAACTGTGGAGGTTTGGGCGTATAGCAACTGCGACGAAGTGGAACTGATAGTGAATGGAAAGAAACTGGGACGCCAGACTATGCCTAAGAACGGTCACCTGAAATGGAAAGCTGTTTATCAGCCCGGAAAGGTTGTGGCTATTGGTTATAAGAATGGTAAACGTATGCTTACCAAGCAGGTGGAAACTACCAAGCCGGCTTATAAGATTGTGATGAAAACAGACCGTCAGACGATCAGTGCAGACGGACGCGATGTGGCTGTTGTTACAGTAGAAGTGCAGGATGCTAAGGGACGTATTGTGCCCGATGCTTGTCCGAAGCTGACGTTTAAACTTTCAGGAGATGGCAAAATACTCGGTGTAGGAAATGGAGATCCGTCTTATCTTGGTGCTGATCATCCTAATCATAACGACTGCCATGAGTTTAGCATACCTGCATTCAATGGATTGGCGCAGGTGATCATCCAGAGTTCACGCAATTCCTCTGCACTGCAGTTGAGAGGCGAAGCCAACGAGCTTAAAGCTGGAGAACTGATAATAAATACTAAATGATATGGAGGGGAAGGTGAAAGCCTTCCCTTTTTTTTATTCATGATGCAAATGGGGGTTATGTCGTGAGTGAATATGATGATGGGCGACAAGGACTTGGGGCTTTCAGCCTCAATAAACAGGAATGATGGTTGATACGAAGCAAGATATAAAGGTTGGAAAACCTGTTTGCGTGCTGTTTGCAAATTAATACGCTTTGGGTGTTGCCAAGCACTTGCTCTGATTATCCTATCACATTGCATAGTCGGTTGATGGCTGCATCAAAAGTGGTGAGGTCTTTGGCTCGCTTTCTGATGGCTGCTTTGTAATTATAGATGGTTTGCGTAGAATAGAACAGGAGGGTGGCCAGTTCCTGACCATCCGTAATTCCCAGTCGCATCAGTGCATAGATACGCAGTTCCTTGGTGAGACTGTTAGGGGCAGGGAGAACAATCTGCTTTTCAGGCAACAGCAGTTGGTTGAACTCTTCCACGAAATTCGGATACAAGTCAATGAATGCCTTGTCGAAGCGAATATAGAAGTTGGCAGCCTCTTCTTCTGCCAACTTATAGCTGTTGATGGCAGTCAGAAGATCGGCAGTTTGCTTTGCCTTGATTTTGCGGCTCACCAACTTGCGATAATCATCCAGTTTCTTGATATATACGGCACTGATGTCCAGGAATAAATGCATATAGGTCTCTCTTCGCTTATTGGTGTTGAGCAGCTTCTGATTCAATTCCTCCAAGAGCGAATTCTGGCTCTTCACCTCCCTACGACTCTTCGCCAAACGCTTGTTCATCTTGAACGCAAAGAAAGCCATGGCGAGAAATCCTAGCGACAGGATACTCACGATGACGAGAGATGCTATTACGATGCGGTTCTTGCGTACTTCTGCCTGATGGTTCGTTTCTGTGATAAGGGGAAGTATGCGGGAAATCTCAACCATGCGGAGACGGTTGTTGTAGAATTGGGCATCCTCCATGGAGCAATAGATGTATTTGGCAACCCTCTTTGCATAGGAGGCATCCTTATTATATAAATAGGTGGAAAACTCCTGAAGGGCCAGATTCTCCTTCAGGGGACATATCTGGTCTGAGATGGCTGCTTCTACAATATACTTTTCATATAAATCCTTTTGGTCGGTATCATAATAATAACGGGCTATGCAATAAGCCGATGAGGCATGCACACGGCTGTTCAGTGGACTGACTGAAAGTGCCTTCATGTAGAACTGAAGCATCTTTTTGCTTGTACGCTGCTTTAGATATTCAAACTCTCCAGAAAGATAGTTATAAAGAGCGGATTCCTTGTTGCCGATATGCTCAAGAGTCTTGCCTAAATAAAAACGTTTCTTGGCTTCCAATCCTTCCTGAAACTCCGATTTGTTGCAAAAAGTTCCCCAGTAGTTATATACCCAAGTCAAGGTATAATAATAGTATTGCAATAACTTAGGTGACATTTTCTCCACATCTATTGCGAGCATTAAGTCTTCTGCCTGGCTGTAGAAACCGCCTGTTGACAGCACTGCCGCACGATTGATTTTATTTAGGTTGATGAAATAATCATCCTGAAGTTGTATTGCCTGCTCGTAGCCCTTCTTGGCGTATGTCATGGCAGAGTCGTAACGGTAGGTATAATACTCCCTGTAGATTTGGTTATAGAGACTAAGCTGGCTGCGCTTGTCGGAAGTCATGTATAGTTGCTTTTTGAGTCTTAGCAGTTTCGCTTCTTTTCTTTGGGTAAACTTGCTTCGCTGAGCGATGTAACTGTCTAAACGATGGAACAGCTGTTCCTCGTTTACGGAAGAAGCACTTGCCAGCAATGGCATAAGCATCATTAAGAGCCACAATACTACTTTCATAACGATCTTTTTAATTGTTGTTTCTGTCAGATAAGGCTATAAGAAAGCCTTGTAATTGTAATTTTCTGCAAAGATACTACTTTTATTCCTCTTTTTGTCATCTACTCTATTAAAAAGTATTAATATCTTTGATGGCTTGATTATTAATAGGTTATGAATTTGATAAACCTACCATTTATCTACTCGTAACCTACACACGATGCCTATGTCTGAAAAATCTCCTTAACTTTGCAACCGCAATCGAATCGCATTCGGTGGCAAGTGAAATCAAGTCAAACTAAGAATAAACAACTGTAAGATTATGAACTTAAGAATCCGTACATTTTCTATGGCTTTGGTAGCGATGTCTGCTGCAAGCCAAGTGTATGCACTTCCTTCTGACGATTCTGAAAACAAGGAGAAAAAGGAAGAGCGAAATGTGATGCTCAACGCATCTGATGCCAACAAACCTCGTGAAATCCAGATAGGATTGCCAAGCGAGGATGTAACCGTATATGAAAACGGTCTGCCTGCCGTTTACTCTTCTTCCGTACACAAACTCTCTGCCCATTGGCGAAGCGATGCCTCACTGAAAGGTACCGACTTGATGACTCCATCTGAGTCTGCCATTGCTACAGGTAATATTGCATATGCAGTTTCTTCTTTCAGCGAGTTGGGACAGAAAGAGTTCAAGGGCAAGCTCAACTATAAGGCAAACCATTTTGGTATGCAGAATGTAGATCTCAACCTGTCTGGTGGCATCGGTGACAATTGGCTTTATACTGCCAGTATGTATCAGAATTTCGATCCAGGTAGTTTCAAGCTTCGTTTTACTGATTATGCTGACCGTACCCAACTTTATCATTTCGGCATCACTCGTATCTTGAATGATGGAAAGGGACGTGTCTCCTTATTATATAAGTATTCCAACAGCAAGAATCCCGGCAATTTTGCCAATGCCGCCCCATTTATCTATTCTGGCGACGGCAGTATCAAGAAGATTGATGGCTTTGATCCAGGTATGGACTCATACGTGCAGCGTCAAGGTTCTTTCCAATACTTGAACACCAAGACTGGCAAGATGGAGACCTGGAACATGAGCGACGGAAGCGAGAACCACGCCAACGAGATTGCCCTCATCAGCCAGTACCAGTTTGACAACGGTTGGTTGTGGAAATTCAACGCTAAATACATGAATGCTCCTCGCGCCAACTACGTGGATTACGGTGGCAGCTCTATCTCGGAGGTGAGCGAGGCTGATGGCTATCAACTCTCCGACGGCTCAGCTTATAGCGGACTCATCGAGGGACGACGCACTTGGTTGCATGTAGGAAAGGTGAGCAACGCTCTCATGACGACTGAAATCAGCAAGCAGTTGAACAACCACAAGTTGATGATTGGTCTGAACGAGTGGTATTATCACCTCGACTACTATTCATCATCTTACCAGTGGGCAGGTACCGTGGAGCCTTATCCTCGCACATTGAGCCAAATGTACGTAAACCCTCTTGACCCTGCACAGACCCCACGTCGCTCAGAGACCTTCGGATATAACGAGCTGAGTCCTGAATACACCAAGGGTTCGGAGAACAAGTTGGCTGTTTATTTTACCGACGAATGGAAGGTAACCCCTAAGTTCAAAGTCTTCTATGGCGGACGACTGGAATACTATCGCATGTCGGCAGACCAGGTTTCAACCTCACGTTTCAAGGGATTCTATATCGGCAATTACAACACCTATTCTACAGCGGAGGATGGTTCTATCGTAGCCATAGCACATAATATCGAACCAGCCAAGGTGACTAAGAATAAACTGAACTATGCGGCTACCCTGCAGTTGACATACAACCTCACCAACCAGTTTGGTCTGACAGCCGACGCAACCATTGCCACCCGCTTCCCACGCATCAGCGAGTATGCAGGAACAGGTCCTACCGAAGAACAGTACAAGCGAGTTACAATCCCGTTGATTC
Source organism: bacterium (assembly GCA_963639495.1). Taxonomy (GTDB): domain Bacteria; phylum Bacteroidota; class Bacteroidia; order Bacteroidales; family Bacteroidaceae; genus Prevotella. Next base: position 11,829 of record CAVHWE010000052.1, read on the forward strand.
GTGGTGGAATCTTCTACAAGAACGATTGGATAGACTTGTCTTCCATGATTACTTACATCTCGAAGTCGAACAACATCGACCAGCAGAACCTCACCAAGCCTGGTACATCAGAAGGCAAGACCGTGTTGCTCATCTACAACATCCAGACCTTGGGTTGGACCACCTCTGCCGAGATCAATCCATTCAAGAACTTCCACATGCACGCCCTCTTCACCTATCAGAAGCCAGTGTATAAGAACTACAATGCAAGCGTAACGTTCAACGACGGCCAGACTATGGGTGTAAATGCTAACAACATGATAGTGAAGGAGATTCCACAGGTACTCATTGAGTTGGACCCTAAGTATGACATCACCAAGAACTTGAACGCTTGGTTGAGCTTCCGTTATTTCGGCAAGACCTACGCCAACCTCCAGGAGGCACTCTATTTCAACGGTCACTGGGAGACTTTCGGCGGTATCAACTGGAACGTGAACAAGAAACTGAGTCTCGGTGTGAGCGTTATCAACATCCTCAACGAGAAGGGTGCCAAAGGTACCATTAACGGTTCGGAGTTGATTACCAAGGAAGAAGCTGGCAAATATGCAGGCAAGTATATGAGCGGCAACTATCTTCGCCCATTCACCGTAGAATTCTCTGCAGGAATCAAATTCTAATATAATAATGAAAGTTTCATAACGTTTATATAACAAAGCAATCACATAAAACCAAAGAACAATGAAAAAGGTATTTATGATTATCGCAGCAATGTGCATGACATCAATCATGGCATCTGCTCAAAAGACCATCAGAGTGTCAACCGATAAGACCGACCTCGTGATGCAGGTTTCTCCTAAGGGTCGCCTCTACCAAGTGTATC
>CAVHWE010000053.1:0-12654 GCA_963639495.1 bacterium
TAAGCTAGGGTGCTCTTTTTACCTTTTTTTTAGGGGACCAGCGATGGAATCGCTGGGGACGGGGGCACGAAGGGGGTTAGGCTTTTTTACCTTTTTACCTTTTTACCCTTTTACCTTTTAAAGATAGTTTATTTCAATAACTTTTTATAGTCCTTGTCAAATCCTTGTGGATGACGTCCGATGAAAAGAACATTGAGTAAGCAGTTGGCTGCCAGTTCTACATCATTGAGGTCTGCGCCTTTGCCTTTTTTGACTTCCTTTCCCAGGCATACATCCCATGTAGACTGGAAACAGCTATCATTTGCTCCAACAAACATATCATTTGAGTTAGGATCTTCCATCAGTTCAAACTTGATGACCTTTTTGGATGTGATAGGCTGGATATTGCAAAGCATATCGAATGCTTTTTCAAAAATATCGCGATGCAACTGTGCATTTGGAAACATCACATTGACTGTTGGAAATATCTCTTCAAATTCAAACGACTGCAATAGCTGGTAGAGTTTCATATGCTTATACCTTATTATATATATAACATTCTGTTTGTCAACTCTCGTTGTGAAGACTAGAACTTAGCCATCTTGATAGCATCTATAGCACACTCATCACCCTTGTTACCCAACTTGCCTCCGCTGCGATCCTTAGCTTGCTGCAGATTGTTGGTAGTCAAGAGACCATAGATAACAGGTATTTCCTGAGTAGCATTCAGACGGGCAATTCCGTAGGTAACACCCTCGCAGATGTAATCGAAGTGAGGAGTTTCACCACGTATCACACTACCTAAAATGATGACAGCATCATAGCCGCCATTCAAAACCATTTGATGGGCTCCATAGATAAGCTCAAAGCTTCCAGGAACAGTTTTTACATGGATATTCTCAGTGAGTGCTCCATGTTTCTCAAGTGTTTTTACTGCTCCATCGAGCAATGCGCCCGTAATCTCAGGATTCCATTCTGCTACGACAATACCAAAGCACATGTTGCTGGCGTCTGGTATTTTAGTAAAGTCGTATTCAGATAAATTATGAAGTGCTGTTGCCATATTGATTTCGAATTGTTATCAGTACAGATTAGTTAGAAGCGCGCTCGATGTACTTATCGATTTCGCCACCCTGTACGAGCATAGCGTTAACATACTTCTTCTTAGCATCCTGATAAAGCTTCAAAGCTTCCTCTTTCTTACCCTGGCTTTCGAGGATTTCGCCTGCCTTGATGATGAATGTAGGAGAAAGGCTGTTGTTTGTACCTTCGTCAGCCTTGCTGTCTGCCATAGAAGCAGCCTTCTTGAAAGCATCTACAGCCTTGTCGAGCTGGTTGAGATGCGCATAAGCATCACCTAAAGCAGCTTCAGCAGCAGGACTGATCATCTGGTCGTCTTCTGAAGAGAAAGATTCCAGACTCTTCTGAGCTTCTGCCCATTTGCCGAGGTTTGCATAGCAAAGACCTGCATAGAGGTTTGCCAGGTTACCTGCATCTGTGCTGCTGTATTCGTCAGCAATCTTAGTAAAACCTACATAGCCAGCGCCATCACCTTTCAATGCCTGCTCATACATCTGGTTAGCAAAGTAGGTCTGACCCTTAGCAAGCATAGTGCTAGCCTTGTCCTCACGAGGACCTGAGATCTGAGATACATAACCGAATACACCTGCAATGATAACAATGATAGCTACTACTGCAATGATAATAGCCTTCTTGTTCTTCAAGAAGAAGGCCTCACGAATGTTAAGGCTCTCTGTTTCCTGAGCCTGTACGTTGTTGTTTGCCATTTTTATTTTGCTTTTTTATTATTCTATACTTTTTAGTTTCTGGTTCGGGGCAATCTGTTCAATAGAAAGTTAGCTTTCAAATTGTGGAATGCCGCTAAACTTCTGCAAATTTACTCAATTTTATTCAATTATTGAAATTTCTAGCCTATTTTTTTTGTTTTTTCCTCTTTTTCTGCTAACTTTGCACTATAAAAGCAGAAAAGAGACTATGATTTTAAAGAATATTTCCATTATTAACTTTAAAAATATAAAGAGCGCCAATCTGGAGTTGTCGCCCAAAATCAATTGTCTGATAGGACATAATGGCATGGGAAAGACTAATTTCCTTGATGCCATCTACTATCTCTCTTTCTGTAGGAGTGCCTATAATTCTATCGATTCCCAGATTATTACTCATGATGAGCCTTTCTTTATGCTGGAGGGTAATTATGATAATGATAAGGGGGAGATAGAGAATGTTTACTGTGGCATGAAACGGGGCACCAAGAAGCATTTCAAGAGAAATAAGAAGGAGTATAAGCGTCTTTCGCAACATATTGGACTTATCCCTCTGATTCTGGTTTCTCCATCTGATGTTTCTCTGATAGAAGGGGGAAGTGAAGAGCGCAGAAAACTGATGGATGTGGTCATCTCTCAGTATGATTACTCTTATATAGAGGCTTTAGCCAACTATAATAAGGCTTTGCAACAGAGAAATGCCTTGCTGAAAATGGAGGAGGAGCCTGATATTACGCTGCTGGAACTTTGGGAACAGCAGATGGCGAGTAATGGAGAATTGCTGTATCAGAAACGGCAGGCTTTCGTTGACGAACTGGTTCCGCTGTTTCAGCAGATTTATCAGCAGATTTCGGGTGATAAGGAGCAGGTTCGTCTTCACTATGTTTCTCATTGTCAGCGAGGTCCTTTGCTGGATGTTATCCAGCGCGACCGGTTTAAGGACCGTGCTGTAGGGTATTCGCTGCATGGTGTTCACCGTGACGACCTGGAGTTTCTTCTTGGTGATTATCCGATGAAGCGAGAGGGAAGTCAGGGACAGAACAAAACTTTCGTGATAGCCCTGAAGCTGGCTCAATTTACCTTCCTGCAACGCACGAGTTCCAATACGCTTCCTTTGCTCCTCTTGGATGATATCTTCGATAAGTTGGATGCACAGCGGGTTGAGGCTATTGTGAAACTGGTTGCCGGCGACCATTTCGGACAGATCTTTATTACGGATACGAACCGTGATCATTTAGATAAGATTCTCCAGAACATGCAGGGAGATCATACGATATTCTATGTAGAGAATGGGGAAATAATGAAGTAAGAATATGTTTAGAAGAAAAGTTAAGTCAATAGCAGAACTCTTGCCCGAATTTCTGAGAAAGGAAGGGTTGGAGACTCCTTTACAGCAGAAACGCCTGATTATGAGTTGGGATTCTGTAGTAGGGGAAAATATTGCTGCATATTGTGGTGAGAAGTTTATCAAGAACCAGACTCTCTTTGTAAAGATAGAGAATGCTGCATTGAGGGCTGATCTCACCATGAGCCGTGCTACCCTTGTTCACCGTTTGAATGAACAGGTGGGTGCACAGGTTATTGCGGATATACGCTTTTATTAATACGCCGTTCTGATATACTATATGATTTCATCCATGCATATATCTGTAGGGGTAACAGGAAGGAGACCTTCCTCTGTTATCTTCTGGAAGTCGAAACAGATGCCTATTTTGTATGCATGTGGAATCAGGGTAAGAAATCTGTCGTAATAGCCTTTTCCTCTTCCTAACCGGTTGCCTTTCATATCAAAACTCATACCTGGGATTACGGCTAGTTCTATCTCAGGATATTTTTCTTCCGGATAAATTCTGCCTATCGGTTCAAGTATATGATAGGCACCTTCCTTCAGGTCTTTAACTCCGGTATATTCTCTTAATTCCATATTCGTATCATCCAGCACAACCGGAAGTAGCACCCGTTTTCCCCTGGCTACAAGTTGGTCTATATAATGATGGGTGTCCACTTCATCAGGAAGCGAATAGTACATCAGTACGGTTTGGGCTTTCTGAAGATGCGGGTTGGAATCTAAACGTGATAATACAGAAAGCGACAGTTCCTCAAGTTGTCTTGAGGAATACTGTCGCTTTCTGTCTTTTATGATTTTTCTTAATTCTTTCTTGTCCATGCCTTAAGCATTTGCTATCATACAATTATTATGGTGTAAGGAAGAATAGTTGTAGGGCGTATTCGCCATAGCTATCTTTTCTTTCTTAGCAGAACCTTTTTTTGCTGGCTCTGGTTTCTTAGGAAATGCTGCATGGTTCTCAAATACATCCAGCGTCTTTTTGATGACAGGATCATCAAGATTGATGTATTGGGTCCATGCCTGCTCGTCCAACATGTTGTAGATGATGCGGCTGTCGATGACGCGGTCAAGGAGCTTGTGTGACTTCTTAATTAAGAGATTCCTACGTTTCAAGCCATGGTTATCAGCATAGCGGACAAACTGTTCTACCATGTTCTGACTGTCAAGATAATCGGCAAGTTCCATCATCTCCTTGAAATTGTTCAACTTCGGACGGTTATCGTCTGTATAAGTGAAGGCAAACTGCAAGATGAGACCACTCAGACTAGCCTCCTTGAAATAGGATGTCATGCCGAGCGTATCTTCAGGAACAAAGATATCTGGGGTGATACCACCTCCACCATAGACAACACGACCGTTATTTGTATGATAAGCTGGTCCTGTATGCTTGATGCTATCCTGTGAGAAGAACTCTCCGTGCTGGTATCTGTCAAGCAAGTCTTGCTCATAATCCTTGTCATCTCCCAAAGTATATGGCTTCTGGATGCATCTTCCTGAAGGAGTATAGTAGCGCGCAATGGTCAGACGGATGAGGCTGTGGTCAGGGAATTCTATCTGTTGCTGAACCAATCCCTTACCAAACGAGCGTCGTCCGATGATGGTAGCACGGTCGTTGTCTTGCATGGCACCCGCAAAGATTTCTGCAGATGATGCCGAACCTTCATTGATGAGAACTACCATCGGAATCTTCTGGTAGGCACCCTTACCATCACTCATATAGTTATGTCTAGGCGACTTGCGTCCCTGGGTGTAAACGATGAGCTTCTTGTCTGGCAAGAATTCGTTTGCCATGTTTACTGCTGCCGTCAGGTAACCTCCAGAGTTATCGCGGAGGTCAATACAGAGGTTGCTGAATCCCTGCTGTGAGAGTTTGGCAAGGGCAATCAGCATTTCCGGATATGTGTTCTCGCCAAAGTTCTTGATACGGATATAGCCCGTTTTATCGTTAAGCATGTAAGCAGCAGTAACACTCTTTGTTGGAATTTCACCGCGGGTTACGGTAAAGGTCTGAACCTTCTTGCTTCCATATCGGATAACTCCGATTTTTACCTTGGTATCCTTTGGACCCTTCAGGCGATGCATTGCCTCCTGATTGGTAACAATCTTTCCTACAAAAGGTTTGCCGTCTACGGCTACAATCTTATCTCCTGCCAAAAGTCCGGCTTTCTCGGCAGGTCCGTTCTGTATCACATTCTGTACATGTATCGTATCTTGGCGGATGACAAACTCTATGCCAACACCCGAGAAAGATCCTTTCAGATCGTCGGTGGCCTGAGCAGCGTCTTTAGCACTGATATATACGGAATGTGGATCCAGTTCAGCTAAAATCTGTGGAATAGCCTTATCTACCAGCGAGTCGATGTTCACGGCATCTACATATTGGTCATCAATAAGGTGGAGCAGGTTGTTCAGACGGTTGCTTCCACTATTGATAACGTTGAGGCGATTTCCAGAGAAATGGTTGGAAAAGAATGTTCCGATGATAATGCCTATCACAACACAGAATGCCATGATGAATGGCATAAAGCGGTTGGTCTTATTCTTACTCATGTTCATAACAATTCTCTTTTTACTAACGTTTTATCTATCTTTTCTCTAATCTTCTTCAGAAGATGTTGTTTCTTCAGGATTGAGGTATTCTACCTTGATTCCTGCTCGTTGCATCAGTTTGATACCATCGTCCAGACGGTATTTCTCTGCATATACAACACGCTTGATGCCCGACTGTATGATCAGTTTGGCACATTCTATACATGGAGAGGCGGTGACGTAAAGCGTACTTCCCTCACTGTTATTGCTGCTGCGAGCCAGTTTTGTGATAGCATTCGCCTCTGCATGGAGAACGTATGGTTTGGTTACGTTGTTATCCTCACAGACATTTTCAAATCCGCTCGGTGTACCGTTGTAGCCATCACTGATAATCATTTTATCTTTTACAACCAGTGCACCTACCTGTCGGCGTTTGCAATAGCTGTTTTCAGCCCATATACGTGCCATCCGCAAATAGCGAAGGTCGAGCTTGGTTTGTTTGGAAAGTTCGTTTGCCATCCTCTTATCCTTTATTTTGTACCTTGATTTCGTTACGTTTCAGCAGTGCATCGATGGTTGGCTCTTGTCCACGGAACCGTTTGTAGAGAACCATAGGATGCTCTGTTCCACCCTTAGAGAGTACGTTGTCACGGAAACTTTGAGCAGTCTTCTGGTCGAAGATTCCATTCTTCTTGAATACACTGAAAGCATCAGCATCCAGTACTTCTGCCCATTTGTAGCTATAATATCCTGCGGCATAACCTCCTGCCATGATGTGGGAGAACTGTACGGTCATACAGGTTTCCTGCAACTGTGGCAATATCATCGCCTTTTTCCAGGCTTCCCTTTCATAAGGCATGATGTCGGCAGTAAATTCTTTCTTCTGGGTGTAGTATGCCATGTCAAGCAATCCGAAACTTACCTGGCGCAAGCAACCGTAGGCTGTCATGAAGTTGCGACTCTTCACGATGCGCTCTATGAGTTCATCTGGCAATGGTTCACCTGTCTGATAGTGGAAGGCAAATGTACGGAGAAAATCTTTCTCTATTGCATAATTCTCCATAAACTGTGATGGCAATTCTACGAAGTCCCACCATACGTTGGTTCCCGAAAGACTCTCGAAGCGGGTATTGGCAAACATGCCGTGAAGACTGTGACCAAACTCATGGAGGAAGGTTTCTACTTCTCCTAATGTCAAGAGAGCAGGCTTTTCCTCTGTTGGCTTGGTAAAGTTCATTACCACACTTACGTGAGGACGTATGTTGTTGCCCTTATGGTCTATCCACTGTCCCTGGAACTCTGTCATCCAAGCACCTCCTTGTTTGCCCTTGCGAGGGAAGAAGTCGGCATAGAATACAGCCAGATAGCTTCCGTCTTTATCAAATACCTCGTATGCCTTGACGTCTGGGTGGTATACCGGTATCTCTTTGTTCTCCTTAAAGGTGATGCCATACAGCTTGTTGGCGAGGCCAAACACACCGTCTATCACTTTGTCCAGCTGGAAATAAGGGCGAAGCATTTCTGCATCGAGATTATATTTCTCCATCTGGAGTTTATGAGAATAGAAGCCGAAATCCCATGGTTTCATTTCGAAATCTTTACCCTCCAGCTTCTTGGCAAGGGCTTCCACTTCTTTCACTTCCTTTTCTGCCGTTGGCTTATAAGCCTCTATCAGGTCGTTGAGAAGTTTATATACATGTTCTGTATTGCTTGCCATACGATGGCGAAGAACATAGTCGGCATAGGTTTCGAAACCGAGCAACTGGGCGAGTTCTCTGCGCAGGTTTACCAGTCGTTTGCAGATTTCCAGGTTGTTCTGCTCGTTATCATGGGTACATACCGTATTGCGTGCCATATACATCTGTTTGCGGAGCTCACGCTGGGTAGAGTAGGTCATGAAAGGAGAATAACTTGGATAATCGAGTGTAAAGATCCAGCCTTCTTTATCCTGCTCTTTGGCGGTATGCGCAGCGGCTGCTTTTGCTGTCTCAGGAAGTCCGTCGAGTTGTGCTTCGTCGGTGATATGGAGTGTAAATGCCTTGTTTTCTTTCAAGAGATTCTGTGAGAACTGCAGAGTGAGCATACTGGCTTCTTCTGTAAGTTCGCGAAGTTTCTCTTTGCCTTCTTCATCTAAAAGTGCACCGCTGCGTACGAATCCGTCATAGCTGGTGTCCAGAAGCATCTTCTCTTCTGGAGTCAGTTTTCTGTTTGGATGGTCGTGAACGAACTTGATGCGCTCGAAGAGTTTCTTGTTCAGCGTGATGTCATTTGCATGCTTGGTGAGAATCGGACTCATCTTCTGCGCAATCTCTTCCATCTCATCGCAGGTTTCAGCACTCATCATGCATGAGAAAACGTTAGATACACGGCTCAAGAGGTCGTAATAGTGTTCGCCCTTTTCGGTATCAACTCTTGCAATGGTATTCTCAAAGGTTGGTTCTGCCGGATCGTTTACGATCTTGTCTGTAGCCTCGTCATCACGGCGGATTCCCTCCATGAATGCTGGTTCATAATCTTCGAGACGGATTCGTTCGAATGGTACTGTATCGTGCGGTGTATTGTAAGGCACGAAGAATGGGTTGGTTCTATTTTGTATTGTATTGTCTTGCATATTGTTACTTTTTAGCTGCAAAGTTAGCAAAAAAATGCTTTATTGCCTTGATAATAAACGTTTTTAACTTATATTTATCGGTCGTTATACTTTCTTTAGCGTTTGATGAGATTTTCCAGTGCAGGGATATAGATTCTGCCTCGTTCTAGCTGGATAAGTCCTTCTGATTGTAGTTCGTTGAGGGCTTTGGATACATAGATGCGCTTTACATTCATCTCTTCAGCTAAACGGGTCATCTTGATATGAAAGATTTTCTCGCCTGCCGGGCGGACGCTGTGGCTCTCGAAGAAACGGATCAGACGCTCGCTCAGTGTCTTGGCAGGAACTCTGAACAGTCTGCGGTTGTTCTTCTGGGATTGGGTGCAGACCAAGTTCAGAAGATTGATGCGGAATATTTCATATTCATCGGATAACTTCATGATCTCTTGCTTGCTGACTGACATGATGCTGCAGCTGTTCTTTGCCACATAAGTGTGGGTGAAGCGCTGGGTAAGACCGAAAAGTCGTTCCAGCTGGAATGATTCCGGTGCCGAAATGTCTTCTTCTACCTGATAGCCGTAGTCATCTGCCTGGGTTATCACCTTAATATCTCCACTGATTAAATAATATAGACGTGTACAACTGGTGCCTTCTTCAACTATAGTTTCACCCGCTTCCAGTTTTTGAAAGTCAAAACGGGTTTTACCTGCTACATTTTGGAAGTCATAGCGAGTCATTCCCAGGAATAATGGGAGTGATAATAAACTGTCGTATAGTCTATTGGTTGACATGTAAGTTTATTTATTTAATATCTTGTTTTTGAGAGATGGTGAATACCATATCTTGTTTTGTCCTTTCTCGTCAGCATAGATGAGATATGCACAGAGGTCCGGATGCTTTTTCAGAATCTGTTTTGCACCCTCCATTCCCATTACCATAAACGAGGTAGCATAGGCATCGGCTGTAGCACAGTTCTTGGCTAAAACCGTTGCTGATAAAATGTTATGCTGTACAGGATAGCCTGTTTTGGGGTCTATGGTATGTGCATACTTCTTGCCGTTTTTATAATAGAAGTTTCTGTAGTTACCACTCGTAGCCATGGCTATGTCGGTAATATCAAGTACATCCTGAATTTCCTGACTCGTATTGGTAGAATCGTCAGTTGGCTTGTTGATACCAATATGCCAAGGCACTTGTTTCTCGCTAACACCGTTTACTACGATTTCTCCACCAATCTCAACCATAAAGTTGCTGATACCTTTCTTTTTCAGGAATCTGGCAACAATGTCGCTGCCATATCCTTTGGCGATAGCAGAACAGTCAAGCATAATCTTTGGATTTTGCTTGATGATGCGTCCCTTTTCCAGGGCTACTTTCTCATAACCTACCAGCGTTTTGATACTGTCTATCTTGGCTTTCGTAGGAGGTACCCCCTGCTTGAATCCAAAGCCCCAGAGGTTTACCATTGGGGCAACCGTGATATCAAAGGCTCCATTGGTTTCTTTTGAGATGCTTTCTGCCATGCGGAATACTTCGGTAAACATTTCGTCTACCTCAATATCTTTACCTTGGTTTACCTGTGTGATGACAGAGGTCTTATTGAAAGGAGACAAGGATTGGTCTACCTTCTTGAGTTCTGTTTCTATCTCTTGCTGGTAGTTGGTATCACTCTGGTAGGTAATGTGATAGATGGTGCCAAAGATAAAGCCGGTATCTTTCTGATAGGGCGTATTATGCTGCTGACGTATGATAACGATGGTACCAACGATGAGTATCAACAGAAATGGAATCTGCCAGATAAGTTTCTTTTTTTTCATATTATGATGTCTTTAAATCTCTAGGGTTACATTGAATGTTCCGCCAAGGCGGGAACCTCCTTGCTTGCCGTAGCCTGGCACATACCAGGTGTTGCCTAATTCTCCATCGTTCTTGAAGAGGCGGCGTTTGTATCTGAAACTCCAACCCATACGGACTGGTCCCCAGATTTTGGCATCAATACCTATTACGCCTTCCAGCCAATGATAGTTGCAGGAAATGCCATTACCTCCATAGGACGTTTCGCCGCCCCATACTGGGTCTGTAACGGATGGGGCGCTCAGGTCATATTCATAATAGGTGCAGGCATAACGGAAACCGCCAAACAGACGGTAGTCGTCGTGTTTGTTCTTCAGAAGATTCCAGTCTACACCTAATCTGAAATAGGGAGCGCTGGTCTTGTAGGTGATTTGGGTTGCCTCATCGCTGGCATCTGCCTTTCCATAACCCAATTCGAAAACAGGATAATACTTGTCTTTCAGATTGATACGGAGAGATGCTTCGTACTGCCCATAGTCGCTAACCATCAACTGTACGGGACCTATCAGGTCAACTCCCACAGCCATACCTCTAAAAAAAGGTATGGTATCAGGCTGCTGCTCTATGATCTTCTTCTTGCTTTGGGCATGACAGGGGAGAACAGCAAATAGGGATAGCATACTAGTTGCGGCTGCCAAAATATATGTAGAAATGTGCTTTGGATGCATCATAATTTACCTCTTTTTGATTGATGACTATTGAGTCAATATAATTGTGAGTAGTCTTAACACCGGTTATCGTATGGAAGAACGATGGACTGCAGTCTACCGACTCAAAATGAGAGCGGTTTTCCTTTGATACAGTCACGGTGTCCTTGAATACTTGCTTCGATAGGGTATGTATCTCGAAAAACAATACGTCTTCATCCAGGCTGTAACTCATAGGCAGACTGAAACTGTCTACGTTTACATCCTTATTGATCAGCACACTATCTGTTCCTTCTATCTTTTTCGTAGAAATCGTTAGCGTGTCTTTTAGCGTCTTGTTGTCGCCCATCAACTTATATTTGGTATATACCGTATTGTTGAGTGGGCAGTCGAGAGATGTACATCCCACCATGGCGAGAACCATGAAAATGACGAAAGGTATTATTTTCCGCATCTTATTTCTTTTTCTATTTGATAATCGTTACGGTTCGGGTTCTGACGGCTGATAAGGTCGCCCAGGAATCCGGCAAGAAACAGCTGACTACCCAATACCATTGCTACAAGAGCAATAAAAAAGTAAGGTGAATCTGTAATGAGATGTCCGTAGATGCCGTTGTGCAGATCGATGGCCTTGTCGATACCTAAGCCGATGAGCGACAGGAAGGCAATGAAGAATACAACGCTGCCCAGGAATCCGAATACGTGCATTGGCTTTTTGCCAAAATTGCTCAGGAACCAGAGGGTCATCAGGTCAAGATAACCGTTTACAAAGCGGTTCCATCCCATAAACTTTGATTTTCCGAACTTTCTTGCCTGGTGATGAACAGGTTTTTCGCCTATCTTGGCAAAACCTGCATTCTTGGCAAGATATGGGATATAACGATGCATCTCACCATATACCTCAATATTCTTAACTACGTCGAGGCGATAAGCTTTCAGGCCGCAGTTGAAGTCGTGTAGGTTGTGTATGCCGCTTACCTTGCGTGCAGTAGCATTGAAGAGCTTGGTAGGGATGGTCTTGCTCAGAGGATCACCTTCTTTACGGTTCTGCTTGTAACCGGACACGAGGTCATACCCCTCTTTCATAATCATCTGGTAGAGTCCCGGAATCTCGTCAGGAGAATCCTGAAGATCTGCATCCATCGTGATGACAACATCGCCCTGCGCTTCTTTAAAACCACAGAAGAGTGCTGGGCTCTTTCCGTAGTTTCTGCGGAATTTGATACCCTTCACTTGCTCGTTCTTCTCAGCAAGTTCTTCTATGACGTTCCATGAACGGTCGGTAGAACCATCGTTCACAAAGATGACTTCATAAGTAAAATCGTTTGAGTCCATTACTCGCTTTATCCAGGCGAAGAGCTCTGGTAACGACTCTTCCTCATTGAAAAGAGGAATTATTACTGAAATATCCATTATCTTGTATTTATCTGTTTGTTTCTTATTTATTGTTATTTTGTATGCTGTTGCTTACTCTTCTTTGCCATTACTGCAGCAATAATCGGACTGAGTACAGCACCTGCTACCAGGTCGGTAATCATAAACATCGAAGCCCAGGCTATCGGTTTCATCATACTGACGGCATCAAGGAGGGTTTTAGATTCTTCTGCAGTTAACTGATACGCTTGTGCTACAATCTGATAGTTGGTTTGCAGTTGGTTCATGAATAGGCCTGTATCCATAAAACGGAACCAAAGATATTGCACAAGGGTAAGCAGAAGGGTTGCATTGAAGAATGTCTGAATGCAATAGTAGAATGCATGACGGAAAGAGATATGTCCGTCTCTTGCATAGTCACGGAATGCCTTCAGTCGCTTGGCCACAACAAATGGGGTTGCTATGATGAGAATGTTGGAAATGAATCCCAGCATCTGATATTGCGGGTCTACTGCCAGCATGGTACATACGAAACTGACAATCCAGACA
>CAVHWE010000054.1:0-12614 GCA_963639495.1 bacterium
AAAACGTCTATATATAATAAGGTATAAAGGGGATTTGCAGCTGCATATCCCCTTTATTTTCCCTAATATGCCGTTTTTATCGTACATGAAACATTTAAAAACACGCGAGATACAAATTTTAACTGCACTTTACGAAAAAGGACATATCTTTGCAGCCGTAAACAATTAACAAAATAGTGAGTAGTAAACATTTAATATACCTATAAGCTGTTAAACTATGAAGTTATATTTAAAACAAACAACAATCTTGATGGGTATGTGTTCCGCACTTGGAATGTATGCCCCAGAGGTACAAGCTAGCAATGGAGAAGCAAATTCTCTGATAGCAACTTCAGTACAACAAACAAAAAAGGTTACAGGTAATATCAGCGACTCTATGGGTCCGCTGATTGGTGCAACAATCAAGGAGAAAGGAACAGGTAATGGTGTAGTAACCGACCTGGATGGTAATTTCTCTATTAATGTTAAGCCTGGTGCTACACTCGTGATTTCTTATGTTGGTTACAACACCAAAGAAGTCGTAGTCGGCAATCAGACAAACATTAAGATTTCAATGGAGGAAGAAGGTCATAGCCTCAACGACGTTGTCGTTATCGGTTATGGTACCCAGCGTAAGGAAGCCGTTACAGGTTCTGTAGCTAACGTTACTGGTTCATTGGTACGTGAGATTCCTGGTGCCGACATCACCAACGCCCTCCAGGGTCGTATCGCAGGTGTACAGATGGCACAGACTTCATCAAAGCCAGGTGCATCCATGCAGATTCGTATCCGTGGTACACGTTCCCTGACAGCCAGCAATGACCCATTGATCGTACTCGACGGTATTCCGTTCGCAGGTAGCATCAGCGACATCGATCCTAACAACATCAAGAACATGGACATCTTGAAAGATGCCTCTGCTACCGCTATCTATGGTTCTCGTGGTGCCAACGGTGTCATCATCATCACTACTTATAAAGGTTATCAGGAGCAGCGCCCTACTGTAACTTATAATGGTTACATCGGTGCCAAGACTCTCTTCCACCGTTATCCGATGATGAACGCAGAACAGTTCACTAAACTCCGTCAGTATGCCAACAAGTTCCAGAATGGTCCTGACGAGAAGTATTGGGGCGAAGATGGTGCTGTGGATATGGATTGGCAGGACGAATTGTTCAAGACTGGTATCACCACTAACCATGACATTGGAGTATCTGGCGGTTCTTCCAAAGGAAGCTATAACTTCGGCCTCTCATACTATCGTGATGAAGCTGTTATCCCAACACAGAACTTCAACCGTTATGCCATGCACGCTGCCATCGATCAGGAGATTGGTAAATACGTAAAGATTGGTTTCAGCACTAACAGCAACTACAGTATCACCAACAATAGCGACCTCGGTCTCTACAACACACTGAGTGCTACTCCTATCGCTAACCCATATAATGAGGATGGCTCATTGAAGACACGCATCCGCATGTCTAGTGATGATCAGTGGGTTTATACAAAGAATACCATCGAGAGTCTTGGTGACAGCCACAAAGATCAGACCAAGGCATACGGTACCTATAACAACTTCTATGGCGAAGTGAAGATTCCTCACGTAGACGGATTGAAATATCGCATCAATCTCGGTTTGAACTATCGTTCCAGCGAATATGGTAACTTTGTAGGTCAGGGTGTATTCTCTGACAAGGATAATGCAGACTCTCATGCCACTTCCCGCTATCAGCGCACAACCAACTGGGCTATCGAGAACATGCTGACATACGACAAGACATGGGGCAAACATACAATCAATGCGGTAGCTCTTTACTCTGCTGAGCAGACCAACTATCGCCAGACCTATATGTATGGACTCGATATTCCGAACGACAAGTTCCAGTTCTATAACATCGGTTATGCCAAGACTGTAACAGTAGATCCTGCTAACCAGGCATACTACAAGAGTGGTCTGGAGTCTGTAATGGGTCGTGTGATGTACAACTACGACAACAAGTATATGGCAAGCGTAGCCTTCCGTTCAGATGGTTCTTCCCGTCTGGCAAAGGGACACCAGTGGCATACTTATCCTGCCGTATCTCTCGGTTGGAACATCTCTCGTGAAAACTTCTTGAAGGATATCAGCTGGTTGGAAAGCCTGAAACTCCGTGTTGGTTATGGCGAGACCTCTAACCAGTCAGTAAACCCATATTCGACCCTCGGTGCTTTGAGCACACGTGCTTACAATTTCGGTAGCGACCCTAATGGTTATGCGATAGGTATGTACGTTTCTTCTCTCCCTAACTCAGAACTTGGCTGGGAATATTCCAAGACTTGGAACTATGGTATCGATTTCTCTCTCTTCGGTGGTCGTTTGAGCGGTACTGCAGAGTACTATGTTCAGAATACAGAAGACTTGCTGATGAGCGTTAACCTACCATCAACTTCCGGTGTAAACAGCTATATGGCAAACGTAGGCAAGACCCGCAACAAGGGTTTCGAGCTTTCTTTAAACGGAACCATTATCGACAACAAGAATGGATGGACATGGGATGCCGGTGTAAACTTCTATACCAATAAGAACGAATTGGTAGAATTGGCTTCAGGAGCAACACGTGACGAAAGTAACTGGTGGTTCGTTGGCAAACCAATCAACGTCATCTACGACTATGAGAAGATTGGTATCTGGCAGACCGACGAGGAAGACATCCGCAAGGTTGCAGAACCTGGTGGTAACGCTGGTATGATCAAGATTAAGTACAATGGTGACTATAACGCAGATGGCACTCCTACCCGTCCATATGGTGAGGCTGACCGTCAGATCATGAAGGTAGACCCAGACTGGGAAGGTGGTTTCAATACCCGTGTAGCTTACAAGAACTGGGATCTCTCGGTAGTTGCTTCATACCGTCATGGTGGAACATTAATTAGCACCATTTATGGTTCACAGGGTTATCTGAATATGCTGACCGGTCGTCGTAACAACATTGATGT
Organism: bacterium; assembly: GCA_963639495.1. Classification (GTDB taxonomy): domain Bacteria; phylum Bacteroidota; class Bacteroidia; order Bacteroidales; family Bacteroidaceae; genus Prevotella. Next base: position 2,956 of record CAVHWE010000054.1, read on the forward strand.
AAACTACTGGACAGAGGACAATCCTACAAATGATTATCCAAAGCCAGGTGGTATCGAGAGCAGTAACAACCCTAAGTATGGAAACTCACTGGGTTACTTCAGTGGTTCTTATCTCAAGATTCGTACCATCACATTGGGTTACAACTTCAATCAGTCATGGCTCAAGAAGTGTGGAATCAGCAAGGCTCGCGTTTATGCAACCGTACAGAATCCGTTTGTTCTCTTCTCTCCATATCATGACGAATCAGGCATGGATCCAGAGACCAACTCATACGGTAACGAGAATCAGGCTGTAACCTCATTCTACAAGTCAAACTTGCTCGTAGTAGGTTTCAACACTCCTTCTACCCGCAACTGGTTGCTCGGATTAAACATAACCTTCTAAAAATTGACAACAATGAAAATTCGCAGTTATATATTAGCAGCAGGACTTCTTGCATCTGGCCTTGCTTTTACAGGTTGCTCTAGTGTGCTCGAAGAAACCGACCGTCAGGGATATACCCCTGAATATTTTAAGACAGAAAAAGGTGTACAGGCAGGTATCACATCACTCTATGCCAACCTTCGCTATTATTGGGGCAATGGTTATTGGCTCATAGCTACAGAGGAAGGCACCGATGAGTATACCTACGGACATGGTGGTAACGGAAACGATTACCCTATCGATATGACAGAGCAGATTCTGAATCCAAGCAACTGTCGTGCAGACGTTTTGTGGAACGTAGCATTCTCTGACATCAATACAGCAAGTGGTGTGATTGAAAATGGTTCTGCTGCAGGCATTGCTGAAAGTCTGTTGTCAGAAGCTCGCTTCTTCCGTGCATTCGACTACTTCGAGTTGGTTCAGACCTTCGGTGGTGTTCCATTGAATTTAGGTGCCGGTGAGTTGAAGTTCAACATCAATGCCACCCGTACTTCTTACCGTAACACAGTACCAGAAGTTTATACCAAGGCGGTATTTCCTGACTTGAAGACAGCCATCGAGCAGCTTCCAGATGCAGGTCGAGTAACAGGTGGAGTCACCAAGACAGCAGCTCGTCTGGTACTGGCTAAGGCTTATCTGACATATGGATGGTGGTTGCAGAATCCAAACAACATTCCAACCTATCCTACCTGCAACCGTCAGGATCCTGACGGACATGATGCAGCATGGTACTTCCAGCAGGCATACAATATCGCAGTAGAAGCCATCAACAATCCTGCAGGATTTGGTTTGCAGAAATCATTCTATATGGTTAACGTGGGTACAAACGACCGCAACAACGAGATTTTGCTCTATGCAGACCACAACGAGTCTAACAACTACTATGATGGTGGTACCAACTTCGATTGGGCAAATGGTAATGCGCCTGGCAACTTTGCACGTTGGATGTGCCGTTGGGACTATACCTTCCTGGAGACATCCAAGAATGCAACAACATGGGATGCATTCCGTTCTGTACAGCGTGAAGCCGTTCAGGGAAAGGACCGTCCTTGGAAGCAGATGGCTACTCCTATCGAGGTAATGACCAAGACCTTCGCTGAGAAGAAGATGGACTCTCGTTTCGACGGAACATTTGCTTATCAGTTCCGCAGCAACTGGGATAAGTCTGGTGCTATTTCAGGCACAGCATATAATGCCAACAACCTGCCTGTAAATGCACAGGATTCTATCCTTACCTTCATCGATGACAGTGAAGCTGCAGGCATCGTTTATCCACAGGAAGGTGTAAAGAATGCAGCTGGTGATGGTACAAAGGGAGCTGGCTACAGCAATGTAGGCGCAGGTGTGCTCCCAGGTCGTGCAGACTGGGTGATTGCAGCAAGTGGTATCAGCCGCTATGCATGGTTGAACAACTGGAAGAATGGTATCTACCGTTCAGACAATGGAAACACATTGGGTAAACCAAATGGTGACAGCCCACGTCCATACCCTGTATTGAAGTTCTCTGAACTCTACTTCATCGCTGCCGAGGCTGCAGTAAAGGGTGCAACAACAACTGGCAACTGGACCGCTCGCAATCTGATCAATGAGATTCGTGGTCGTGCAGGTGTCTGGACATACGACAACAACCGTCAGCGCGAGAAGGTGGCAGACTACAGTCAGCAGATGAAGGATGCTACACCTCAGAATATCACCATCGAGTATATTCTGGCAGAGCGTTCACGCGAGTTCTTCGGTGAAGGTTACCGTTGGTGGGATCTCGTCCGCACCCAGACATGGAAGCAGATTGCAGGAACCTATACCATCTGCGGTCTTACAGCAGGCGATCATACTCCTAAGACTTGGGAACGTGTGCTCATCACTCCAGAGAAGTATCTCCGCCCTATTCCACAGGGTCAGATTGATGCTCTCCAAATGTCAGCAGAGGAAAAGGCTGCTTATCAGAACCCAAGCTATACAGAATAAGAGAAGCTATGATGATAAAATAACATATTTTCGACAAATATACTAAAATATAAAGAATAGATGTCGAAATACACTTAATTAACAAAAGAAGGGGATATATTGTTTCATATTCCCTTCTTTTGTTTTCTTATAGTACCTTTAGTATAATATGAAACAAAAAGAAACACCGATGGTACGTTAGTTAACGGCACTTAACAGATAAAAGACTATCTTTGCAGCAGAAAAATCAATAAAAACGAAATTCGTATATAAACCAACGAACGAGTTTTAAACCAATTAAATCATAAAAACCAATTAATCATGAAACATGCAGGTAATGCTTTAAAGTACCTGTCATTATTGTTTATGTTCGTTGCATTCCCATATCAGAATGCAGTGGCTCAAAACAGTAATGTAAAAGGTACAGTGGTCGCAGACGATGGTCCTATCATTGGCGCGACAGTTCGTGTGAAGGGGCAGCCAAATATGGCAACCGTTACCGACCTGGACGGTAACTTCACCTTGAAAGCCCCAAAAGGTGCAACTTTACAGATTTCTTATCTTGGCTATAAAGATAAGGAGGTGAAAGTTGGCAATGGTCCTATTGATGTAACTCTGGTAACCGACGCCCAGGCTCTCAGCGAGGTGGTAGTAGTAGGTTATGGTACCATGCGCAAGGCCGATTTGACCGGTGCGGTTACCCAGGTAGACAACAAAGCTTTTGAGAAATCAGTCACAACGAGTATCGACCAGGTTCTCCAGGGTCGTGCTGCTGGTGTGCAGATTCAGGCCAACACTGGTACTCCTGGTGGTAGTAGTACCATCCGCATCCGCGGTACGAACTCTCTGAATGCCACCTCCCAACCTATCTTTGTTATCGATGGTGTCATCATCGACTCAGATGGTTCTGACAATGGAAATTCCAACCCATTGGCAGGCATCAACCCTAGCGATATCCTGACTATGGATATTCTGAAGGATGCTTCGGCTACCGCTATCTATGGTTCACGCGCATCTAATGGTGTCATCATGATTACCACCAAGCGTGGTCAGAATGGTGAGGCTCAGATAACCTACGATGGTTATGTGGGTTGGCAGGCTATGCCTAAAAAACTTGACGTGATGAACTTGAAGCAGTATGCTGAGCACTACAATGCTATCTCTGATGCCAAGATCAAGCCAGCATCCAGCACCTGGCTGCGCCCTGAACTTCTCGGCGATGGTACTGACTGGCAGGACGAACTGTTCAGTACAGCCTTCATGACCAACCACAGTCTTTCTCTTTCTGGTGGTAACGGCCGCACTACTTATGCTATTTCTGCCGGCTACCTCAACCAGGACGGTATCGGTCTGAAGACAGGCTTCAAGCGCCAGACCTTGCGTGGTAACATTGATACCGAACTCAAGAAATGGCTCAAGGGCGGTATTTCTTTCTCACTCTCTGATTCAAAGCAGGAAATGGAGAAAAACTGGGACATCATCATGACCGCATTGAAGTCTCAGCCTTCTGTTGCCGTGCGCAATCCCAATGGTGGTTATGACGGACCAGACGACCAGTGGATGCCAGACAACGCAGTAGCTTTGGCAGAAATCAAGACCAACTATGCCAAGCGACTCAACTTCCGTATTAATACTTATCTGGAAGCAACTCTCCTGAAGGGACTTACCTTGAAGACTGAGCTTTCTACAGATTATAATCTCAACAAGACAAAGACATACCAGCCAGACTATAAGTTTGGCGTGCGCGAGAGTTCACAGCGCGATGGTGCCTGGTACAAGAACGATACCAAGTACTGGTCTTGGCGCAACATCCTGACCTATAACGGTACAATAGCCGAGAAGCATAATATTAATGTAATGGCTGGTCAGGAAATGAGCCAGAGCTATTGGGAGAACTTTGCTGCCAGCAACTCCGGTTATCTTTCAAACTCCGTAACCGACCTCATTGCCGGTGCGACAACAGGTGCCAACATCAACCTGACCCAAGGTAACCAGGATGGCTACAAGCTCTACTCTTACTTCGGCCGTGCACTCTATAATTATGCTGACCGCTATCTCCTGACAGCAACACTCCGTTGCGACGGTTCCAACAAGTTTGCCGAGGGTCACCGCTGGGGTTGGTTCCCATCAGCAGCCTTCGCATGGCGCGCCAGCCAGGAGAACTTCCTGAAGGACAACAAGGTCATCAACAACCTCAAGTTACGTTTGGGCTGGGGTGCTACCGGTAACCAGAACGTACAGCAGTGGGCCTATGCAGCCATGCTCAAGAACTATACCACTTCATGGGGTGTGGGCGTCATGAATGCCAACAATGCCAACCCGGAACTGAAGTGGGAGACCACCTACTCTACCAACGTAGGTTTCGACTTATCTCTCTTTAACAGCCGCATCGACATCGTGTTCGACTGGTACTACAAGAAGACCAACGACCTGCTGATGATGCTCGACCTGCCAGCCTTCATCGGTTCTGGTACAGGTTCCAAGTATGGTACTGCCTCCAACCCTTGGGGCAACGTAGGTAGTCTGGAAAACAAGGGTATCGAGTTCACCATCAACACCGCCAATATCGAGAACAAGAACTTCTCATGGCACTCTAACTTTGTATTCTCTCTGAACCGTAATAAGGTGGTATCACTTGATTCTGAGACAGGTAATCTACCTCAAACCGTACAGATCGGTTCTGAGACCGCTACCGTAACCAATACCAGGGTAGGTCAGCCTATCGGTCAGTTCTGGGGTTACAAGGTTATCGGCCGTTTCGACAAGCCAGAAGATTTCTGGTATAAGGATGCCAACGGCAACGTGAAGCAGGTAGCTCTGCCAGAAGGTGCCAAGATTGCTACAAGTCCTACAAGTGGTGGTGTATTCATCGGCGACTATATCTATGAGGATATCAATGGCGATGGTGTCATCGACAACAACGACCAGACCTTCATCGGCAACCCAGAGCCTAAGTTCACCTTCGGTTTCGGCAATACATTCTCTTATAAGGGCTTCGACCTGAGCTTCCAATTCAGCGGCTCTTACGGCAACAAGATTATGAACTATGGCAAGCGTTTCCTCAACATCACCGGTTCTACAAGCAACCAGTTGACTGAGGTGATGGACTATGCACGTCTGGCTAAGTATGATGAAAACGGTCCGGACGACTACCGCAACTACTACGTTGTTAACACCGGTTCCATCATGCCTCGTCTGTCAACAGAAAGTGGTGTAAACAAGAACAACCGTGTAAGCGATGCTTATGTAGAAGATGGTTCATACATCCGTCTCCAGAACATAGCCCTCAGCTACACTTTGCCTCGCAAGTGGCTCAGCCACACATTCCTGAACAACGTCAAGCTCTACTGCAACGTTCAGAATGTATTCACTATCACCAAGTATGATGGCTTCGACCCAGAAGTTGGTTCGATGCGCGGTAATGCTCTCCTCAACGGTGTAGACTACAGCCGCTATCCATCACCACGCATCTATACTTTCGGTGTAAATGTGCAGTTCTAAATCATCAACTTCTTAAAGTAACAAGAACATGAAAACAAACATATTAAAATATACATTGGCGCTGGCGGGAATGCTCTCATTCACGGGCTGTGCCAACGACTTCCTGGAGCAGAAGAATACCTACCAGATTTCGCAGGATAACTTCTTCGACAACGATGAAGCCGTATCACAGGCAGTCATGCCGCTATATAGCTATGTTTGGTACGACTTCAATGATAAGTTCTATTATGGAATGGGAGATGGTCGTGCCAACAATATCACGGCTCAATACTCTGGTTACATCTACCCATACACTAACTTCACTGAGACAGGTCTTTCTGAAGGACTGACAGAAGCTTGGGGTGCACTCTATTCGGTAGTAGCGCAGGCAAACAACACCATCAACAATATCGCTAACAACTCTACAGCCAATGTGAGTGAGACAGCAAAGATACAGGGTATTGCAGAGGCTCGTTTCATGCGTGGTCTGGCTTACTGGTATATCAGTTCACTCTGGGGTTGTGCCGTTATCTACAATAACACCCAGGATCTGGTCAACAACTATGTTGTTAGCCCAAACCCTGGAGTAGATGGCATTGAATATGCCATCCGCGATATGGAGTTTGCAGCCGTACATCTGCCAGCAGCCTCTCCTGCTACAGGCCGCATCAACAAGTATGCCGCTTATGCCATGCTGAGCCGCTTCTATCTCTCCATGGCAGGTTTGACCACCAGCGGCCGTTACGACGGTACCAATGTGGCTACAGATAAGAACCGCGGAACACGCAACGAATATTATCTCGATGCTGCCAAGAAGGCTGCAGCCATTGTTATTGAGCAGGGACCTTACCAGCTTGCTGATACCTATGCAGAACTGTTTGCTGCCTCTACCTTTAATAATAATAGCGAGAGCATCTTCCAGTTGCAGGTCCAGGCAGGTGCTGAAGGAGGTCTTGCCCAGTCTATGACCCGCTTCCTGGCATGGAGTACTCAGGTTAACCAGGGTAACTCATGGGGAGGATCAACCTACTGCTCTTACGATCTTTGGGAAGAGTTCAAGGAGTATGAAGACCCTACACTCGGCACAAAGGTAGATGATGCCATCCGCCGTCACAACTGCGTGGCTTCCTATGGTGAAACTTACCCAGAGCTTTCTGCCAATCCGGAGAAGCCATATATATATGGTGAAACTGAGAGTGCAGGAAGTCAGGGAGCTAACATCAAGAAGTATGTCATCGGTACCAATGCCGTAAACGGATTTGCAATGAACAACAACTCGGGTATCAATACTTACATGATGCGCCTGGCTGAGGTTTACCTCAACTATGCCGAAGCAGTATTGGGCAATAACGCAACGACTACCGATGCTACGGCACTCAAGTATTTCAACGAGCTACGCACCCGTGCAGGTGTTCCTGCCAAGAACAGCCTTTCCTTCGAAGACATCCGTCACGAATTCCGTCTGGAAACAGCATTCGAAGGCTTGTACTGGTACTTCATCGTCCGCCGCGGCTACTATCAGCAGCAGGAAATGGTGAACTATATCAACAACCAGCACCGCAATGCCAGCTACTTCAAGTCATCTACTCACGAATATGTTCTGAGCGAGGATTATACTGCACCTGGTCCTAGCGTAGCTACGGCAACAGCCAAGAATCTGACTTTGCCTATCGCTGATACTGACCAGACCAAGGACCCTCTCCTCAAGCCAGACGGCAACGGCAACATAGCTACCGTAGCTTACCAGTTTGGCAACCGCGAGGTAGAAGACACCGATTTGTTTAAATAACAGGCTTCAGCCTGTATCATTCATCTTTAATAAATAAAGGATTATGAAAACAATTAAATATCTCTGGACATTGTGCCTCGCATTGGCTGCATTCACCCTTACGGCGTGCAGCGATGACGACAACGGCGGAAGCTCGGCTGCAATGCAGATTAACCAGATATATCTGGAGAATGTGGACGATGAGGTAAACCAGGATCGTCCGGTGGAGTTTGCCCGTCTGGGACAGTTGCTCCGAATTGAAGGTTCCGGCTTCAGCGGCTTGAAGAAAATCTATGTCAACGGTTACGAAACTTACTTCAACAACGCCCTGATGACCGATCATAATGTATGGGTTACGCTGAATGCCGCTACTCCGATAGACAAGGCAGATGCTGACGTTCGCAATACCATCGTATTCTATAAGAACGACAACAACAAGCTGGTTTACGAATTTACCATTCGTGCAGCTGCACCTGCTGTTACAAGTGTAGACAACACCTTGCCTAAGGCTGGCGAAACGGTAACCGTTTATGGAGCCAACCTGCAGGAAACTACCAAGATTACACTTCCTGACGGTACAGAAATTACTGATGGCATCCGTAATGATGCCGACGGCAAATGGTACAGCTTTACCGTTCCAAGTTCTGCCGACCTCACCAAGTCGGGTTCCATCACCAGCGAAGGGGCCAATGGTACAGCCAAGTCACCAACCTATTTCAACGACTTCGGCAACTTCATTACCGATTTCGATGGAAATGGCGAACTGGGTTCATGGAGCGCAACTTACGGTACAGACGATCTCGTAGACGATCCCCTCAACACCGGTCGTGGCAAGGTAGCATTGCTTGCTCCACAGTCTCTGCTCGATGCAGGTGGTCTGGATGCAGGCGGTAATGGTAAATACTGGGCAACAGCAGGCAACGATAATGCAAACGACGACTGGAGCCGCATGTACACCACCATCCCTGCCGAGACAAGTGCTTCCGACCTGGCTATCCAGTTCGACATCTATTGCCCGGAGCCATGGGATCTCACAGGTCAGCTCGAAATCTCTCTGCAGAACAACCTGAACGGCTATGGTTGGGGATCAGCTCCTACAAAGTACAGCTCAGAGTACACCAACACAGCTACCGTATGGGTTCCTTGGCTGAACACAGAGGATGGTTCTCATACAGCCTGGAGCACAGGCGAACGCTGGCAGACCATCACCATTCCGATGACTGCTTTTGGCAATTACGACCCGGAGAAGGCTCCAGACGTAACCTTCCAGAAGATTGTAGAAGACAGAAACGGAGGTTCATACAGGAACTTCGTCCTGTTCCTCGCCAACAGCGACCTGGAATTCTCTGACGACATCAAGTACAAGGCAAGTACCTTCAACCTGAAGATTTATGTAGACAACTTCCGCGTTGTCAGCACCAAGTCTATCACGGTAAAGGACTTCAATGATGACGAAACAGCAACAGAATAATAACCCTTAAATGAAAATCATGATGAAAATCAATAAGATAATGATACCAGTAGTAGCATCAGCGATGCTACTCACTGGTTGCGACGACCAGATCATGCAGTGGGGTAAGCCAGCCGATCATGCTGACGTTACCAAGGCAGAGATTCCGCTCGCCGTAAAGGAAGTCATCGCCAACTACGATAATATCAAGGACTATGCCCAGCAGTACACACCGAACATGAAGATAGGTATCGGTATGGGTGCTGACTTATATGCGAACAACGAGAATGGCGAAGGCGATCTGGCAAATGCCAACTATCAGGTCTTTACACCGGGCAATGCGATGAAGAACGATGCCATTATGGGCAACAGCGGTTCTCTGAACTTCGCTACCGTAGACAAGCTGCTTGCTGCATTGGATGGCAACATGCAGCTCTACGGTCACAACTTCTTCTGGCATACCCAGCAGAACCAGACTTATCTGAAATCGCTCATCGCCCCTACCCTGGTGGTAGAAAGTGATGGAGATATTGCCAACGTTCTCTCAGGCGATGCATCCGACTTCAATGGTGGAAGCACTGGCGGTTGGGGCT
>CAVHWE010000055.1:0-12518 GCA_963639495.1 bacterium
TCGCCCAAGCGGCGGTAAAATATGTAGACAAACCGCAAAGAAAGATTACCGAAATCCGTATTTTCTACGATGATCAGACCTGGGAAACCTTCGTTCCTAAGAAATAAAGTAGGGATTGGAGAACCCTAAAACAAACACATAGGAGCGGCGATAGAGAAAAAATATCTCTTTTCTTTTCGTAAATTCGGATTTTTGATGTACCTTTGCATCGTAGAAACGTAGGTGGGCGTAACCGGAAGCTACGCGTACCTATTATAATATACGTACATTATATAATAAGCATTTTAAAAATTAGCAATAAGATGAAAAAATATGTTCTCGACCTCAAGGTGGTTTCTGTAGAGGCGCTTAGCGATAAGCATGTTTTGATTAAGCTTACCGATGAGAAACCTTTGCCTGAAATCTTGCCTGGCCAATTCGTAGAAGTAAGAGTAGACCATTCGCCTACTACCATGCTTCGCCGTCCTATCTCCATCAATTTCGTGGATCGTGAAAATAATCAGCTCTGGCTGCTTGTAGCAATGGTGGGCGACGGTACCCGTCAGCTCGGACAGCTCAAGGAGGGCGATGTGCTCAACTGTATGCTGCCTCTCGGCAACGGCTTCACCATGCCTACCGAGAAGAGCCAGAAATATCTGCTCGTAGGTGGTGGCGTAGGTGTGGCTCCGCTCCTCTATTTCGGAAAACTCATCAAGGATTTCGGGGCTGATGTTACTTTCCTTCTGGGTGCACGCAAGGCTACGGATCTGCTCGAACTGGATGAGTTTGCCAAGATCGGAAAGGTATGCATCACTACCGAGGATGGTTCGGCTGGCGAGGTAGGTTTCGTTACCAACCACTCTGTTCTGGAGAACGAGAAGTTTGATATGATTTCTACCTGCGGACCTAAGCCGATGATGGTGAGCGTGGCTCGCTTTGCCAAGAAGGCTGGCGTGGAGTGTGAGGTTTCTCTCGAGAACAAGATGGCGTGCGGCGTGGGCGCTTGCCTCTGCTGCGTAGAGAAAACTACCGAGGGTAACCAGTGCGTCTGCAAGGATGGACCTGTCATCAACATCAAGAAACTTACTTGGGAAATCTAATTGAGTGAAGAACGAAGAACGAAGAGTGAAGAATTCGTTTGGAAACGAAGAACGAAGAGTGAAGAACGAAGAATTCTCTTGTCTTTGTTTGTAAAACATTTTTAAGTAAAAACAGAAGATTATGGCTGATTTAAGTGTAAAGATAAAGGATTTGGAGTTGAAGAACCCTGTGATGACTGCATCGGGTACTTTCGGCTACGGATTGGAATTTGCCGATTTCGTTCCTCTGGAGGAGATTGGCGGTATTATCGTGAAGGGCACTACCCTGGAACCGCGCGAGGGAAACGACTATCCGCGTATGGCTGAAACGCCTCAGGGCATGCTCAACTGCGTAGGTTTGCAGAACAAGGGTGTGGAGTATTTCTGCTCTCACATTTATCCTCAGATCAAGGACATTGATACCAATATGATTGTCAACGTGAGCGGACATTCGCCTGAGAGTTATGCTGAGTGTGCGGCGCGCATCAACGAGCTGGATAAGATTCCTGCCATAGAGCTGAACATCTCCTGTCCTAACGTGAAGGATGGCGGCATGGCTTTCGGTGTAACCTGCGAGGGTGCAGCCAGCGTGGTGAAGGCGGTGAGAAAGGTTTATAAGAAGACCCTCATCGTGAAGCTTTCGCCTAATGTTACCAGCATTGCCGACATCGCCCGTGCCGTGGAGGCTGAGGGTGCCGATTCTGTTTCGCTCATCAACACGCTGATGGGTATGGCGGTGGACATTGAGAAGCGCCAGCCTCTCTTGAGCATCCGCACGGGTGGTTTGAGTGGTCCTTGCGTTAAGCCTGTTGCCCTGCGCATGGTTTGGGATGTGGCTCATGCCGTAAACATTCCGGTTGTTGGTCTGGGCGGCATTTCTTCTGCCAAGGATGCCATTGAGTTCCTGATGTGCGGTGCTACGGCCATTGAGATTGGTACAGCCAACTTCATTGATCCTGCGGTTACGAAGAAGGTGAAGGATGGAATCAACGAGTGGCTTGATGCTCACGGATGCAAGAGTGTGACTGAGATTATCGGGGCCATCAAGTAAATGACACCTTATTATAATAAGGAGTGGCTCATACCTTGACACCCTGTTTTAGGGTGTCAAGTGGGTTAACTCCATGATATACAATAGAATAACTTTTCGTAAAAATATAAGGTTATGGATTTGAACCAGATAAACCCTGTTCTGTTGCTTGCTACGCTGACGCAGCAGATTGTAGAGCAGGAGAAAGAATTGGCAGAACAGAAGGATTCTGCGGAACACTCGTCTGTAAAAGCCTCTCTGAGCGCGAATCTCCTGAAGCGCGGCAATCTGCTGATGCAGATGGGCGACAAGGATGGTGCCGGAAAGGACATGAAGCGCTACCTGGAGCTGAACCCGGAGAAAGTAGGGGAGCTGACAGGAGAATTCAAGGCTGAAGGCAGAGAACATTGCAGATAAAGGAAGGGGCTTGCCTCACGGATTCCGGTGTTGCGTCTCTCCCTAGCGCCTAGCTTTTGAGTACATTTTTCTGCATTTTTCCGTATTCTGATGATAAAAATCGGGCGAAAATATGTTTTTTAGCATAAAATATAAGGAAAATGAAGAAAAATATATCAAATTGTTTGGCAATATCAAAGAAAAATGTTACTTTTGCAGTCGAGTTGAGATTTTTGCAAGTCGAAACTCGAAATCTGAGCACTGCCTGCTCCTTATATAATAAAGGAGAAACGGGCTCGGAAAGAACAAAAGTGAGTAACATATAAAATGTAAAGACAATGAAGAAGTTTAACGCATTCTTTTTTAGCTATTACTTTTACTTTGCAAATAATTGTAAAGCGGGAAGTTGCGTGTAAATTTCAACTTAGGATATTAGATTCTTGAAATCATCGAAACGGTCCCGCTCTTATTGAGTAGGACCGTTTTTCGTAACATTAGACAAGATAAAAGAAACATGAAGAGAATAGCAATTCAAGGAGAGCTGGGATCTTTCCACGACATTACCGCCCACCAGTATTTCGAGGGCGAACAGATTGAAATCATCTGTTGTGCTACCTTTGAAGAGGTGTTCGAAAACATCAAGCGCGACCCTACTGTAGTAGGCATCTGCGCTATAGAAAACACCATCGCGGGCAGCCTGCTCCACAATTACGAACTGCTCCGGCAGAGCGGAACTACCGTGGTAGGCGAACACAAGCTCCACATAGAGCACAGCATCTGCTGTCTGCCAGAAGACGACTGGAGCACCCTGCAGGAGGTTCACTCCCATCCGGTAGCCCTCATGCAGTGCGGCAAATTCCTAGCCAACCATCCCGACCTCAAGGCGGTGGAGGCAGAAGATACCGCAGGCTCGGCAGCCTACATCGCCCAGCATAAGGTAAGGGGATGGGCAGCCATCTGCTCTTCTTACGCTGCCCACATGTACGGTATGAAGGTGCTGCAGGAAGACATCCACGACAATCCGCACAACTACACCCGATTCCTCGTGGTCTGCAATCCGCAGAAGGCAGCCCTGCTCCGTCCCATCGAAAAGGCCAACAAGGCGAGCATCGTCTTCAGTCTGGCTCACGATAAGGGATCGCTCTCCAAGGTGCTCACCATTCTGAGTTTCTACGACATCAATCTCACCAAGATCCAGTCGCTGCCAAACATCGGACATGAGTGGGAATACCTCTTCTACGTAGACCTCACCTTCGACAACCTGACCCGATACCGCCAGAGCATCGACGCAATTACGCCGCTCGTGAAGAAAATAAAGGTGTTGGGAGAATATGAGGAGAAGGAATAGTTGATAGTTAACAGTTAATAGTTAAAAATAAGAATTATGATACAACCAGCCAATAGAGTAACGGAAATACAGGAATACTACTTCAGCCGAAAGCTGAAGGAAGTGGCTAAGCTTAATGCCGAGGGCAAAGACATCATCAGTCTGGCCATCGGAAGTCCAGACATGCCGCCTTCTAAGCAGACCATTGACAAGCTCTGCGAGGTAGCCAACAATCCAAACGCACACGGATATCAGCCTACGGTGGGCATACCAGAGTTGCGCAAAGCAATGGCTGGTTTCTATAAGCGCTGGTATGATGTAGACCTCGACTGGGCTACAGAAATCCAGCCCCTCATAGGTAGCAAGGAAGGCATTCTGCACGTAACGCTCGCCTTCTGCAACCCTGGCGATGAGGTACTCATCCCGAACCCGGGATACCCTACCTATACCGCCATCAACAAGATTCTGGGTACCAAGATTACCTACTACGATCTGAGAGAGGATAACGGATGGCAGCCCGATTTCGACGCCCTGGAGAAGATGGACCTGAGCCACGTAAAGCTGATGTGGACCAACTATCCTAACATGCCGACAGGCGGTGTGGCGAAGCGCGAAACCTACGAAAAGCTGGTGGCATTCGCCCAGAAGCACAACATCGTGGTGGTGAACGACAACCCATATTCGCTCATCCTCAACGAGCACCCTATGAGCATTATGCAGGTGCCGGGAGCTAAGGACTGCTGCATCGAGTTCAATTCCTTGAGCAAGAGCCACAACATGCCAGGCTGGCGTGTGGCGATGATTTCGAGCAACAAGACTTTCATCTCATGGATTCTGAAGGTGAAGAGCAACATCGACAACGGAAGCTTCCGAGGCATACAGCTGGCAGCTGCCGAAGCGATGTTGAACAACACGGATGAATGGCACCGCGAGAACAACATCCAGAACTACCGCCGCCGCCGTGACATTGCTGAGGAGATTATGAAGGTGCTCGACTGCCAGTTTGACCCTAACCAGGTAGGCATGTTCCTCTGGGGCAAGATACCTGAGAAATATGCTGATGTAGAAGACCTGACAGAGAAGATTCTGCATGAGGCACGCGTCTTTATCACCCCTGGCTTCATCTTCGGAACCAACGGCAAGCGTTACATCCGTATCAGCCTCTGTGCCAAGGATGAGAAGATGAAAGAGGCCCTGGAAAGAATCAAGAAGGTTTTTGAAAAGTAAAAAAGTAAAAAGTAAAAAAATAAAAATATACGACTATGGAATTAGAATTAGAACCATTGAATTTTCCTAGTGATCAGGAACGCCCTTGCGTCATTGCCGGCCCTTGCTCGGCAGAGACAGAAGAGCAGGTTATGACTACCGCTAAGCAGTTGGCTGCCAAAGGTTGCCACATGTTCCGCGCAGGTGTGTGGAAGCCACGCACCAAACCGGGAGGCTTCGAGGGTAACGGTGAAACAGCCTTGCCTTGGATGAAGCAGGTGAAGGAAGAAACAGGCATGCTGACAGCTACTGAGGTGGCTACCCCAGAGCATGTAGAGCTCGCACTGAAATATGGAATCGACATTCTGTGGGTAGGTGCACGTACTTCTGCCAACCCATTCGCCATGCAGGCACTTGCCGACAGTCTTCAGGGCGTAGACGTGCCTGTGCTTGTTAAGAACCCGGTAAACCCAGACCTTGAGCTTTGGATCGGTGCCCTGCAGCGCATCAACCAGGCAGGCATCAAGAAACTCGGTGCCATCCACCGTGGATTCTCCAGCTTCGACAAGAAGATTTACCGCAACCTTCCTATGTGGCAGATTCCTATCGAGTTGCACCGCCGCATACCACAGTTGCCAATCATCTGCGACCCTAGCCACATCGGTGGCCGACGCGACCTCATCGCCCCTCTCTGCCAGCAGGCAATGGACTTAGGTTTCGACGGCCTCATCGTTGAGAGCCACTGCAGCCCAGACGATGCATGGAGCGATGCCAAGCAGCAGGTTACCCCAGAGGTGCTGGATTACATCCTCAGCCTCCTCGTAGTGCGCGATGAGCATTATTCTACAGAGGGTCTGCACCAGCTGCGCGGTCAGATTGACGAGTGCGACAACCAGCTGATGGATCTCCTGGCTAAGCGTATGCGCGTTTGCCGCGAGATTGGTACCTACAAGAAGGAGCACAACATGACCATCGTTCAGACCAGCCGTTACAACGAGATTCTCGACAAGCGTGGAGCCCAGGCAGCCCTCTGCGGCATGAGCCCTGAGTTTGCCGCTCAGATTTTCGAGCACATCCATGAGGAGAGTGTCCGCCAGCAGTTGGAAATCCTAAACCAGAAGTAAAGGATACTGGCTATGAGAATATTAATTATGGGAGCAGGTAAGATGGGAAGTTTCTTCATCGACCTGCTTAGTTTCGACCACGAGGTGGCGGTTTACGAGAAGGATGCCAAGCGACTGCGCTTCACCTACAACTGTTACCGCTTCACCAAGATGGAAGAGATAGAGATGTTCCGCCCCGAACTGGTTATCAATGCGGTGACGGTAAAATATACGCTGCCAGCCTTCGAAGAGGTGTTGCCACATCTCTCTCACGACTGCATTATAAGCGACATAGCTTCGGTAAAGACCGGACTGCAGGAGTTTTACGAGAAGAGCGGTTTCCGCTTCGTGAGCACGCACCCTATGTTCGGCCCGACCTTTGCCAATCTGAACCAGCTTTCAGAGGAGAATGCAGTCATCATCAAGGAGGGTGACTACATGGGCAAGATATTCTTCAAGGACCTCTACCAGAAGTTGGGGTTGAGTCTGCATGAGTATACATTTGATGAGCACGACCAGACGGTGGCTTACTCGCTGAGTATTCCTTTCGTGAGCACCTTTGCCTTTGCAGCAGTGATGAAGCACCAGGATGCTCCGGGCACCACCTTCAAGCGCCACATGCAGATAGCCAAGGGCGTGCTCAACGAAGATGATTACCTGCTGCAGGAAATCCTCTTCAACCCATACACATCGGGTCAGGTGGCACAGATCAGAGAGGAGCTTGCTGAGCTCATCGACATCATCGACCACAAGGATGCGAAGCGTATGAAACTCTTCCTCACCAAGATACGTAATCATGTGAAGGAAGATATTGAGATTAAAGAAAAATAAAAATGTTGATTTATGGGGGAGCCCTTATTATTATGTTCCCCCTCCAGTTGTTGGTGTTTTGCATGTGAATGCAGAACCTTTTTAAGTTGTTTAAAGACCTTGCATGTGAATGTAGGGTCTTTTTTTTATGTGTTGCCGGAAGCGGAAAAGCTTAATGACCAATGACCTTAATGACCACCCCGATTAGTGATTAGTGATTAATGATTAGTGATTAGGCAGGTGTGCGTCCCTGGTAAGGCGCCAGCAGGTAGATAATAAGGAAAAAAGGGGGCAAAATGAAAATATGTAAGGAGATAGGGACGATTTCTGAAATATTATTTGTACCTTTGCACCCACAAATCAAAGGATAGATTGTAGAATCAGTAAAAAAGATTGTAGAATCAATAACCAGATTGTAGAATCAGTAAAAAGGAGAGCAGTTCTATTATGAGCGAACAGAAAGAAACAAAGAATATGAAGAATGCTGCAGAGGCGCAGGCCCCTGAGCAGAATACAACAGAAATAGCAGCTAAGCAGAATGATGATGCTAAGCAGGCTGATACAACAGAACAGCAGGCGGATGCTGCTGCCTTCCAGGTAGTGAACGAGGGTTTTTCTACCCGCGAGGCCATTGAGGAGGCTAAACGCTGCCTCCACTGCAAGATTCCGCAGTGCAAGAAGGGATGCCCGATTGGTAACGACATTCCTGATTTCGTACACGAACTCTCTATGGGTAACATGGGTGCGGCGATGAGCATCATCAATGCCAAGAGCAACCTGCCGGCCATCTGTGGCCGTGTATGCCCTCATGAGAAACAGTGTCAGGGCAGCTGCGTGCTCGGAAAGAAGGGAAAACCGGTACAGATAGGCAAGCTCGAGCAGTTTATTGCCGATTTTGATACCAAGATGAACCTCTCGCGCGAGATGTTGCCACAGAAAACACGTGGCCGCGTGGCAGTCATCGGTTCGGGTCCAGCGGGTTTGACCGTAGCCGGCGATCTGGCGCGTCAGGGGTTCAACGTCACCATTTTCGAGGGCCAGGCTGAGCCGGGAGGCGTGTTGATGTACGGTATTCCTGAGTATCGCTTGCCTAAGTCGGTAGTACGCGATGAGGTGGCTAAGATTGCTGCCCTCGGCGTGCAGTTTATCACCAACTGCATGGTGGGCGAGAATAATGTAACCATCGACAGTCTGTTCCGTGCAGGCTACGACGCCATCTTTATGGGCACAGGTACCAGCGTGCCTCAGAACATGGATTCTACACCGGGCTCAAAGCTCCACGGTGTGAGCCAGAGTACATACTTTCTGCATAACGTAAATGCCTATAACGAAGGCGCTTTGACCCGCGACATGGTTCCGCTGCGCGACGGCGAGAAGGTGGGTGTCATTGGCGGCGGAAACGTGGCCATGGATGCTGCCCGTACTGCTATCCGTCTGGGTGCCGACGTTACCGTGCTGTACCGTAAGACCCAGGAAGAGATGCCTGCCATCCAGAGCGAATATGAAGATGCGGTGAAGGAAGGCGTGAAATTTGAGTGGAAAACTACCGTCGAGGCCTTTCTGAAGGGCAAAAACGGCCGTCTGGGAAGCTGTGTGCTGAACACTCCTGAGGGTGAAAGGGTAGAAAAATTCGACAGAATCTATCTCGCCATCGGTTCAAGACCTGCCAACCGTATCGTTTCTACCACTGCCGGAATCGAGGTGGATGAGAAGGGATATGTAAAAGTTGTTGAACGTCCGTTCGGTATGACCACCCGTCGCGGTGTGTTTGCCGGAGGTGATGTGGTACACCGTCCGCAGACTGTAGTCCTGGCAATGAAGGCTGCCAAGGAGGTGGCTCAGGGCATCGCTCAGTATGTAGATGCCATCAAGCTTCTTGAAGAGGCTAAGAGAATCGAGCAACGTGGAATAGTAGAATAATGAAATGAACTCAATAGAATTAAGTGAATTATTTCTGCAGTAACGGAATTGCTTTTACTGGGATTTGTCACTAGGCTCGGCAGATGTGCTGACTGCAGTCGGCAGACCTGCTGACTAGGCTCGGCAGAGCTGCTGAGCCTAGTGGTAATATCTGGGAAGCTATGTGTTTTGACTAAAAAGACTATATGCAAGAACTCTAAAAACTATATGCTTTTACTTATAAAAATATTTCTTAGTGTTGAAAACACCATATCTTTCCTTTGAATGATACTATATACCTTTGAATGATACTATATAAATCGACCAACTGTTATAGACGCTTAATTTTTTTACATTACTCTTTAAATGAACTTAAACTTCTTGGGGAATTTAATGAAGTATCAGATTTAATCATTACTTTTGTATCAGATTCATATTAAGAAGAAGTAATTTGTCTGGTACAAAGAAAAGATATAAATCAGAGAAAAAGCATGAAGCGTATCATATTGATTTTAACAGTATTGCTTGCCATGTTAGGGCAGGTAGCCTATGCGCAGAAAACCTGTGTCATCGCATCGGCAGAAAATCATGTGCCTATTCGTGAAGCACTTATTCATACCAATAACAATCATTGGGCAAGAACAGATTATCGGGGCTATTGGACGATGCGCTATCAGTTTGATTCAGCAACCGTATCGAAACCTGGTTTTATGAAGGCAACTATCCGGTACAAGGAACTGCCGGATACTCTGTTTCTCTTGCCGGATGCCAAACAATTAGGCGAAGTGACAGTTTGGGGCAAGAATCAGGAAGGCATCAAAAACATGGAAGAAGATATTCAGGAGAAGATAAACTCTTTGCCAACTTCATCTGCTGGCATCGGGTTTGATGCTTTCGGCTGGATGGATAAACAGGGTAAACGTGATAAGAAGCATCTGCAACAGGCTAAAAAGGTATTTGAAAAAATGGAACATAAGGATCCTGTGGTAGCTGCTTATGAAAAAGCAACGGGGAAAAAGTATGAATTGACTAATCCGTATGATGTCTCGGCTTTTAAGAAAGATCCTCCTTCTGAAATGGCTACAGAAGAGAAAAAAGCAACTTCTGATGCTGAATCAAAATCGAAAAAGAAGGAGAATCCTGAAAAATAAGCACAAGAGTAAACTGAAGAAATGAACTCGGGAAAGGCAGAGCGACAGCTAATTTAGCCGACGGGATAAAAAAAAAGCATAAACAAGTTGGCTTTCTCGAAAAAAAGTCGTATCTTTGTAGCCAAAAATATAAAGAAAGAAAAATGTTTGAAAATTTAAGTGATAGACTGGAACGCTCGTTCAAAATCTTGAAGGGCGAGGGAAAAATTACAGAAATCAACGTGGCGGAAACCATGAAGGATGTGCGCCGTGCACTCCTCGACGCCGACGTAAACTATAAAGTGGCTAAGGAATTCACCAACAAGGTGAAGGAGAAAGCACTCGGCATGAATGTACTTACTGCCGTAAAGCCGGGACAGTTGATGATCAAGTTGGTGCACGATGAACTGGAAGAACTCATGGGCGGCGAAGAAGCCCCATTGAAGCTCGAAAGTCATCCGGCCGTCATCCTCATGAGCGGTCTGCAGGGTTCGGGTAAGACTACCTTCAGTGGCAAGCTTGCCAACATGCTCAAGACCAAGAAAGGCAAGAAGCCATTGCTCGTGGCCTGCGACGTTTACCGTCCGGCAGCTATCCAGCAGCTCCATGTAGTGGGTGAGCAGGTGGGGGTTCCGGTATACAGCGAGCCAGAGAACAAGGATGTGCTCAGTATCGCCGACCATGCTATCCAGCAGGCTAAGACCAACGGCAACGATGTGGTAATCGTCGATACAGCCGGACGTCTCGCCATTGATGAGCAGATGATGAACGAGATCAGCAATCTCAAGAATCATCTCCGTCCAGACGAAACCCTCTTCGTGGTTGACTCCATGACCGGTCAGGATGCCGTAAACACAGCCAAGGAATTCAACGACCGCCTCGACTTCAACGGCGTTGTTCTCACCAAGCTCGATGGTGATACCCGCGGTGGTGCTGCCCTCAGTATCCGTACCGTGGTAACCAAGCCAATCAAGTTTATAGGTACCGGCGAGAAGATGGACGCCATTGACGTGTTCCACCCAGCTCGTATGGCAGACCGAATCCTCGGCATGGGTGACGTGGTATCTCTCGTAGAGCGCGCACAGGAGCAGTTCGACCTGGAAGAGGCCAAGAAACTGGAGAAGAAAATCAGAAAGAACCAGTTTGACTTCAACGATTTCTACAACCAGATTCAGCAGATTAAGAAGATGGGTAACATCAAGGATCTGGCAGCGATGATTCCGGGTGTTGGTAAGGCTATCCGCGACGTAGACATCCCAGAGGATGCATTCAAGGGCGTAGAGGCCATCATCCAGAGTATGACTCCTAAGGAGCGCACCAATCCGGCCATCCTCAACACATCACGCCGCCAGCGCATCGCTAAGGGTTCGGGCACCAACATCCAGGAGGTGAACAAACTCATCAAGCAGTTTGACCAGACCCGAAAGATGATGCAGATGATGACCGGCAACAAAATGGCGCAGATGATGAGCCGCATGAAGGGTATGCCAGGCATGCCTAAGATGCCGGGAATGTAAATCAGTTGATAGTTAATAGTTTATAGCGGCTTTGCCGTATAGCAAACTTGCGATAGGCAAGAATGCCCTATAAACTATAAATTATAAATTATAAACTAAAGAAAGAATGACGTTAATCGACGGAAAGGCGACGGCAGCCGCCATCAAGGAACAGATAGCCCAGGAGGTGGCACAGATTGTTGCCGACGGAGGCAAGCAGCCACACCTGGTAGCCGTGCTCGTAGGGCACGACGGAGGCAGCGAAACCTATGTGAAAAACAAGGTGCTGGCCTGCGAGAAGTGTGGATTCAAGTCGACCCTCATCCGTTATGAGGAGGATGTTACCGAAGAAGAGCTCCTGCAGTGCGTAGACAAGCTGAACCAGGATGATGATGTTGACGGATTCATCGTTCAGCTTCCTCTTCCTAAGCACATCGATGAGCAGAAGGTGACCATGGCAATAGATTACCGCAAGGATGTAGACGGATTCCACCCAGTAAACGTGGGCAGAATGTCGCTCGGCATGCCTTGTTTCATCTCTGCCACTCCGCTCGGTATCCTCACCCTGCTGCAGCATTACAATATTGAGACCAGTGGCAAGAAATGCGTCATTCTGGGCAGAAGCAACATCGTAGGCAAGCCAATGGCTCAGCTGATGATGCAGAAGCAGTATGGCGATGCTACCGTCACCGTATGCCACTCCCATTCCAAGAATTTGAAGAAAGAGTGTCAGGAGGCAGATATCATCATCGCAGCCATAGGCCGTCCTGATTTCGTGACAGCCGATATGGTGAAGCCGGGAGCCGTAGTCATTGATGTGGGTACCACCCGCGTGCCTGATGCTACGAAGAAAAGTGGTTTCCGCCTGAACGGTGATGTGAAATTCGACGAGGTGGCAGAGAAGTGCTCCTTCATCACTCCTGTTCCGGGAGGCGTTGGTCCGATGACCATCTGTTCGCTGATGAAGAATACGCTGGCTGCCGGCAAGAAGGAATATTACAGCTAGAAAGAAGATAATTATTTCAGAAAGAAGCAGTGCTTAAGTCACTGCATACTTGATTTT
>CAVHWE010000056.1:0-12433 GCA_963639495.1 bacterium
CGATGAGCAGACCTTCGAGACCACCCTTTGGAATCTGAGAAACGGCGAGATGCAGGAACTCCCAACCCCATTGATTGCCCTCATCGGCTACGTGGCAGATTTGAAGCATCATCAGGCATCGGATATCAAGCCAACGCTCTATACAGGTACACTTCCTGCGATAGAGAAGCGCAAGGCAGACTACACCTATACGCCGCTGATAGAGATTAGTTATCACCCAAGTTATTTTACGAAAATCCTCGAAGATAATTATTGTGAGCATTACGATGGAGAAAGTTTTATCGAGTATGGTAAGTGGGATGAAAGTGAAGCTTTATATTATATCTTTACAAGCCAATATGGCGTTCATGCAACACTTGAAGACGACGATAATCTACTCGACAATCAAGAAGAGCGTGTAATCATCTCCATTGGTAACACTACAACAGAGGCTTTACATAAGGCTGGCTTCAAAGATGTTATACAGGTAGAGGAAGACAATCGCTATGGGGTGATAGAATGGTTCAAAAAAGAGAAAGAGAGACTTGATGCAGCAAAGCCACAATACGAGCAGGTAATGAAGAAGCTAGACGAGTTAAATGATCCAGATGAACAAGATGCATACTATCACAAAGAAGAAGACTTCTTGCAACGGTATGAAAACAGATTAGTTTTCTATCCTCATTCATCCCTATCACCAGAAGATATTCCTTTGGCTTTGCAGGAATTAGGTTTCGACGTGCTAAGTGCCGTTGTCTACAACAATGTACTCCCGAAGAATCCGCGCCGTGTGAATCTCAACCATTACAAGCGCATCGTCTTCACATCGCCTTCTACCATCGACAACTTCATCAAGTTGTATGGCAAGTTGCCAGAGAACACCGAGTTCATCACTCGTGGTCCTATCACCCAGGCGCATCTGGAAGAAGTATTGAATAAATAATATAAAACAGACATAGATATGAAAAGATTTAGAGAATTACGTAAAGACCAGGCTACTCGCGACAAGTATGCCGATGTATCATTGAGTGCCGCAGACTTCATCTACCCTTACTTCGTAGTAGAGGGCGAGAACCAGAAGGAGGAGATTTCCACCATGCCAGGCATCTATCGCTTCAGCATCGATACCCTTCTGAAGGACATCGAGGAAATCAAGAACCTCGGCATCAACAAGGTGCTCCTCTTCGGAGTGATTCCAGATGAGCAGAAGGATGAGCGAGGCAGCGCTGCCTATGCCGATGATGCCCTCATTGTCCGTGCCGTGAAAGCCATCAAGGCTGAGTTTGGCAAGGACATCATCGTCTTCACCGACGTCTGCCTCTGCGAATACACCAGTCATGGCCATTGCGGACTCCTGCATCATCACGATGTAGATAATGACTCCACCCTCCCATTGCTCGCCGAGGAAGCCTACGTTCATGCCAAGGCAGGCGCCGACTTCGTAGCACCATCAGCCATGATGGACGGACAGGTAGAAGCCATCAAGAACCGTCTTCGTGAAGGTGGTCTCGACAAGCAATGCAAGGTATTGGCATATTCTGCCAAGTACGCCTCAGCCTTCTATGGTCCTTTCCGAGATGCAGCCGATTCAGCTCCAAGCTTTGGCGATAGAAAGAGCTACCAGATGGACTTCCGCACCCACGACCAGGGTCTCGATGAGATTGCAGCCGATATAGAAGAAGGAGCCGACTGGACGATGGTGAAGCCAGCGATGCCATATCTCGACATGATAGCCCGCGGCGTAGAGAAGTTCCCTAACATCCCGATGGTAGCCTATCAGGTAAGTGGCGAGTATTCGATGCTGAAGGCAGCCGCCAAGCTCGGTTATCTCGATGAGAGCCGTGTAGCATTCGAGAGCCTCATCGCCATCAAGCGTGCCGGTGCCCAGTACATCATCACCTATTATGCCAAGGAGATTATTGAGAAGGCAGAAGAGTGGAATATTAAGATAGGTTAACATGAAAGAAAGAAAAAACTCAGCCGCTGCTTTCGAGCAGGCAAAACAGATAATACCTGGCGGAGTCAATTCGCCAGTAAGAGCCCTGAAGAGCGTGGGAACCACCCCGCTCTTCGTCCGTGACGCCAAGGGTCCATACATCTACGATATCGATGACAACAAGTTTATCGATTTCTGCATGTCATGGGGCGTCTTTATTTTAGGTCATAACAACGACAAGGTGAGCAAGGCAGCATCCGATGCCATCTTCCACGGAAGCAGTTTCGGCATCCCTACCCTCGCCGAAACCACCCTTGCCGAGAAAGTAAGAGAATCCTTCCCATCGATGGAGCGCCTTCGCTTCGTTAACAGCGGAACCGAAGCTACCATGTCGGCAATCCGTGTGGCTCGTGGCTTCACCGGTCGCGACATCCTCGTCAAGTTCGAGGGCTGCTATCACGGTCATGCCGACCATCTTCTGGTAAGCGCCGGATCTGCCGTAGCCAAACTCAACAATGCATCATCAGCCGGAGTACCAGCCGGATTCACCCAATATACCGTGGTGCTTCCATACAATGATACCGAGGCTTTGGAGAAGTATTTCGCTGAGAATGGCGACAAGGTTGCTGCGCTCATCATCGAACCGGTAGCCTGCAACATGGGTGTAGTTCCTCCAACCCGTGAGTTTATCGAGGCAACCCGCAAGGTAACCCAGGAACATGGAGCCATCCTGATATTCGATGAAGTCATCACCGGTTTCCGTCTCTCTTATGGCGGTGCCCAGAAGCGATTCGGCATCACTCCGGATATGACTACCGTAGGAAAGATCGTTGGTGGCGGATTCCCTGCCGCAACCTTCGGAGGTAGAGCCGACATCATGAGCGTTCTGGCACCAGAAGGTCCAGTTTATCAGGCAGGCACCCTGAGTGGCAATCCGGTAGCGATGGCAGCCGGTTATGAAACCTTGAAGCAGTTGGGCGAACCGGGTGTTTACGAACTCCTCGAAGAGCGCAGCAACCGCTTTCTCTCCCGTCTTGAGAAGATAGTAGAAGGCAAGGGCATCCAGGTGAACCACGTAGGCACGATGTTCACGATGTTCTTCAACGACCAGCCTGTACGTAACTTCCAGGACACGAAGAAGAGCGACCAGGAACGTTTCGCCCGCTATTTCCGCAACATGTTGGACCGTGGCATCTACGTAAGCCCATCGCAGTTTGAGGGCAACTTCATCTCCCTCTGCCACACCGATGAGATACTCGACTACGTATTGAAGTCGATAGAAGAGAGTATCGAATAAACACATATAACAAAAAACAAAGTCACAATACCCAGCTCTATCAGCTAGGTATTGTGACTTTTTTTTCAGAACCGTCCCAAAGCCCAACAAAGAGCAAAAACCTTGATTATAAGATACTTTATAAAACATTTCTCCCATTTTTCTTGCATGATTCAGATAATAATCGTATTTTTGCAGCAGACAAAATACGCAAGCTTATGAAAGAGAAAAGATATACATTGCCAGAAGAGCAGAAAGATGCAGCTTTCGCAACAGAGCCTGCACCAGCCTATCACGGAAATGCCGCCATAGCACTTCCCGAGGATGAATGTGCAGAAGAAGATATTGACTGGAACAAGATTCCTGTTGGCTGGCATCCGGCTAATGAAGAAGAAGCCGTGGCTAGGATTGAAGCTATTGAGGCGGAGTATGAAAAGACAGGCATTAGCTATAGTGTAGAAGAGTTTTTCAATAAACTAAACGAAGAACGAACATGGCTAAAATAACACTACGCAATAGCTTTCTTCAAATCTATGAAGAAACGACCAACTATAGTTATCAAAACTTTGGTCGACTTTGCGTTCAAAGATTTGACGAAAGCTTGCAAGCAATAATAAACAGACTTAGCAAACATCCTCTTTCTTCACCCAGAGAGCCATTGCTTAAGCGATTCTACCGCCCTTACCATAGTGCGATTATCAAGGAGAATTGGAAGATTATCTATCGCTACGATGAAGCCAACGACCTCGTCATTTTCGTAGATTTATGGGATATGAGAAGAAGCCCTAGATTTCTAATCAGACAATTCAAAAGGAAACTATAAAGAAAAAAGCTCATGAAAGAGAAAAGATATCCAGTTAGCTGGTATCCGGCTAATGAAGAAGAAGCCGTGGCTAGGATTGAAGCCATTGAGGCGGAGTATGAAAGGACAGGTGAGGCTACAGATTTTGAAGAATTTATAGAAGAATTAAAGGCAGAAGGATTATGGCTCATCCAATAAAAGCAATACCAACACTCCATGGTGAGGAAGCTCGTCGTTTCCAAGAAATGGCAGACGAAACAGAGCGCAAATATGATATTAGTCCCAAGCGAGACATCAAAAAAGATCCTCGCTATCATGCTATGCGCACAATACTTGAAAGGTCTAGCATAAAATAGAACATTTACAGGTGGCTCAATAACGGGCTGAAAGCCCAAAAGCTCTTAGCCCAGGGCATCGCCCTGGGTACACTAGCAATCAGCAATGCGCCCTGTAAGGGCAAAAGCTTAAAAATATGTTGTTTTTCAAACTTTTCTCCCGTATTCCTTGCACCATTAAAATAATAATCGTATATTTGCAGCGACATAAATAACAATATAATTAATAGGAGGATAAAATTATGGCAAGACCAATTAGAGAAACGCCAATATTATATGGCAAAGACGCTGAACGCTTTGTTGAAGAAATGAAGCGTGTAGAGAGTTTAACTCCAGAACAGCGAAAAGCTAATAGAGAAAAGCTACAAGCTGAAATCGCTGTTCTTGACAAAGAATGGAATTTAACTTATAATGCACTTCGAGGATGAAAATAGACTATCGAAATATACAAAAAACATTTCGGGCTGCCTCCATAATGGAAGCAGCCCGAAGTTGTTTATCCATACTTGTAACAGAAGTTCAATTATATATAAACTAAACCTGCTTACAAGTCAATGCCTTTACTCCTCTTTATATGCCTCATACTCCTCACGAGAGATTGGAGTCACCGGGTCAACAATCAAGACTTCATCATAGGTCAAACCATAGAGGTGATAAACGAGGAAGTCGATTTGATTCTCCAAGGCGGAAGTGTCATTTTCCTTTTCCTGTTCTATTGCCTTTACCAAATTCTCTATTTCTAAACTACTTTTACTTAACACCATATCAGAAGGCATCGGAAATGGTTTTATATAAGCAGGTTTATAGCGATAGAATCCACCAGACATAACTGTTCCAGTATTTTGCATAAACCACCAACATAAACGAGAATTTAAAACAGCCATTAAGACCTTGTATGACACCAGTACATCGTCCTTTTTAACATAACCATAAAGAGTAGCTGTTTGATAAAACATACCTTGTTCATCAAAGGAAAAGTTACCTCCCATAGAAATGTCAGGAGCTATTAGTTTTGGCGAAGTCGCATAAGCTAGCCCCTGCTTTCTGCTTAATTGAAACCATTCACCATCAATATCAAAACGACCTTTTTCTCTTTTTCTAAGAATCGTTTCGCATTTTTTTAAATAGCTATAGGCCATAGGATACTTTTCTGATAAGTCATTTTCTTTAATAAGAGTCATATTATCACAATCTCTCTCATATGGTAAAACAACATATCTTTGAGTATCTAAACATCCATATCGATGTACATCTTCTCCTTTTAATAAAGGTCTACAGAGTTCTTTTTCTATATTAACAACTTCATCTATGATTTTTGAATAGCCCGAAATGCTCATCTCTTGCTCTACGCAGTTTCTAAGAAAATATACGTCATCTTTTCCCGTTGCCAAACCTTGATAGATTTTATCAAATATATCAGCAACTCTTCTGGGTTGCTTTTCCAATTTCGTTAGCAATGAATTAACTATACCGGAAACTAGAACCCATGAATTATCACTCAATTTAGTACTATCAATATTTGACATACTATCATCGTCTAAAGAATTCAAATACTCTCCTAATTCATTATTTGTACTAAGATTCCTATCTAATTCTTTATACAATAAAACTTTAGATGAGAATCTAAACCATTGTAAAGCTGTATAGGTAGAAGCATTAAATACTTGATATGCTCCAAAACTAATTATTTTTGAAGCTGCATTATTTGAAGATATTATCTTTCTTAATCCTTTACCAAAAGAAGCATTCGTCCATTTTACAGGCATAATATAATTTACAATACCTGTCTGTTTTATCAAAGATAAAGCCTGTTCTACGAAACAGACATACAAATCATATGAGCCTGTGGCTGCTCTAAAATTCAGAGAATAAAGTTTTGCTAGTTCAGGAGCAGAATCCATTATTCCTTGAATACGCAAATACGGCGGATTACCAATCACAATATCAAATCCGCCCTTCTCGAATACATCTGCAAAGTATGTATGCCAAAGGAAGAACTGGTCATTTGGAATCTCCAATTCATCTACGGCATCCTGCACCTCATGATTTCCCTCGGCACAAACCTTGATGTAATCCTTCACATACTTATCTATCTGCTGGCGACGCTGAGCACGCAAGGTATGATCGGTGATACTAAAATATGATTTTACTAAATCCTGGATGATTTTCTGTACATCTGTTTCCTCAAAACCCAACGAGAGAACACCACGAGTTTTCTTGGTATCCTTACCTGTCTTCAACTTCTTGGAAGTAACATCCAAGTCCACCCCTTTATAACTCTCCAGCAACGAGTTGCCCTGCATAATCTTAAAGTCGAGATTAGGCAAAGGCATCGGCTCCTTTTCATCGATGATAAGAGCAAGCCAGAAACGGAGACGGGCGATATCTACGGCTCCCTTTTCAATATCAACGCCATAAATGTTGTTCTGAATGATGTGGCGCTTGATGTCGGCAGCATTATCCTCCTCGAAGATTTCGATAGACTTGCGGCATGCATAGAGTTCACGGAGTAAGCCCATAGGGAAAGCTCCCGAACCGATGGCAGGGTCACAAATCTTCACGTCTATCAACTTCTGGTCGATAGACATGGCAAGTTCTGAAGAAGCTCCACCCAGCTCCTCCACATCATTGGTTTTCACAAAGTTAGCAATATGTTCCTTAACCTCTGCATCATCTATGCCAGTTTGCAGATACGCCGTCAACGACTCCTGACACATGTAACGAACAATTTCCTTTGGCGTATAAAAGGCACCCTTGTCCTTGTTATCCTCCAAAAGATTCTCGAAAATCTTGCCAAGCATCTCAGGGTCAACACCCACCTCGGCATCGTTCGGATCGTTCTCATCAATCGTAAAGTTGTAACTATCAAAGAAATCAAAAAGCGACTGGAACATTCCGGCAGGGAAAACTGATTCTACTTCATCTATCTTCTCCTGCTGGAAAAGTCCACCATTAAGATAAGGAATTTCATCGGCATTCGGAATATACTTCACCCCTACTCCGTTAACCAAAGGCGCACTACTCAGGTCCTCAGGCTTGGTATTGAGCAAGCCAAAGAACATCGGTTCAAGCACCTTATCCAGGAAATCTCCCTTTACTTCATCAGAGGCATCATAGAATAAATCGTGCATATAATGCAGATTGCCAGCAAGCCATCCCTTACTCTGCAGGAAATAAAGGAATACGATGCGACCCATCATCTTCTTGATATAATCACGCACCAGTTTATCATCCTTCTTAAAGGATGTAAAATACTGGGCATTAGGTTCTCCTGTTTCCTGCTCCACCCATTTGTTTCCCTTCTTTACATATTCCTTACCCGTAATGAACTTCACGAACTCGGCATACTGCTTGCGGTAAGCAGCAAAGAAATCATCTGAAAGAGCCTCAACAGAGAAGGCTTTCTTGATTTCCAAAAACTCATTTGCCTTCTTCTGTAAATCCACAAAACGGGAAACTGGAGTCTTATAATACGCCTTCTCATCACCAAACACATAGGTGAATCGCTTGGTGCTGGTAGCATCTTCCTTCAAGTCGCAAATCAAAGAAAGACGCCAGTTGGTTCCATCATTAAATACCGCCAAGGCTGCATCAAAGCCATAACCCAGATAAGGACGAATCAGATTACGAAGCCCCACCTTGCGGCGCAGCACCGAACCATCCTCCATTTCATAATAGAAGAATCCTAACTCATAATTATCTTGCGTTGTCATGCTGCCCAGGAAATATCCCTTGCGGTCTTCGGCATCCTCGTCCAAAGCCTCTCGATTCACACGCACCTTGTCGGCATGAAAGTAATCCTGCAGCAACATCTGCCACTTCGAAAGATTGAACTTCGACTGAAAGAGTCGCTTGAATGTTTCTTTATTATATGTTGCCATAACTATCTTTGTTTTTTCTGTTCTTACACCTTATTATATATAGAGACTTAGATGAATGACTCAGATACCACAATCTGCGGTTCCAGGATTTCCTCGTTTCTTTCCTCGTCGGTATCCAGCGGAATGTTGTAGCGATCAAAGAGTTCATCTATCTTGTCTATGATTTGCGCTATGAGGTCTTCTCTGGATGGTTTCTGCTTCTTTACAAGGCGATTGAAACTGTTAATGCTGGAATTGAGTCCGATGAAGACACCTAGTTCTACTATCTGCTCCAGCTTCTTGATTTGCGCCACAGTCTTCTCCGCATTCACAGCATTCAAGGCTCGGTTCATCGTACGGAGAATGCTCAGCACGGCATTGGTCGATTTATCTTTCTTCCTGTTCTCCATGCTTTCGGCATCCACCACTTTTCTCACCACCTTCCGGTAGGATTCCAAAGCCAGTTTCACCTGGTCGTAATGGAAATCCATTACCTTCGCAAAATCACCCGGCTTCTCCTCCATCTCAGCCTTCATGATGTCCATCGCATCCAAGAATGGGATTGACAAAGCCTTGCCGTCAGCCTTAACCCAGTAATACTCCACCTTCTGAGGCGAAGAAAGATAGACGATGGTGGAATGAGAATGTTTTCCGATTTCCCTTACCGTTCGGCTCTTCATCGGCAAAGCCTTGATGCTGTTGTAGAGCTTGCGATGGGTGCGATAAAGCTCACGGGCTTCTTCCAGGAACTTCAGGTTTCTATCCACAGCATCCTGAATATCAGGATTAAACATCTGGAACTCTTTCACGATTTCCTCTCTAGAATAAATCTGTGCATCCTCGCCAAAGGCTGAATGGAAGCCCTGCAACTTGATGAGGGCGTTGCTATAGAGATGAATCTCCTGGTTGCCCTGCATCGACGGATAGAACATGTAGTTGTATATCTTGTCTGCCACCGAACCGATACGGTTGACACGACCGATGCGCTGCATCAATCGGGTAGCATTCCATGGCGAATCGTAGTTGATGATGACGTTGGCACGATGCAGATTGACACCTTCGGCAAGCACATCAGAAGTAATCACGATGTTGAATTCATCCGATTGCTCAGCATAGTTGGCATCAAAGCACTTGCGGAGAAGTTCCTGCCTGTTGGTACGATTGCTGGCACAGACATCCAGAATGTCGTGACGATGCAGACGATTCTGCAGCTGCTCCGTCAGATAATTCACGGTATCTACGCTCTCCGAGAAGATGACCAGTTTGCCTGTAGGATTTATCTCCTTATCAAAGAATTCATGTTTCAGTTTATCAATAAACAGTTCCAGCTTTGGGTCTTCGCTTATCTCATCCCATTTTCTGCAAAGCTCCTTCAAATTCTCAGCATCTTCTTTCAGCATCTCCAGGAACTGTTCGCTGAAATCCTCTTTTTTAAAGACCGTATCTTCCTCTTTCAAGCCTTTTTCTACGGCATATTCTATGATGCGGTCTAGCTCCCAGCCCTTGGCTTGCTTATCCTTCACGTTGATATCGGGAGCGATAATCACCTTGTTCTGGTCAAACATCTTGATCATATCCTCGGTAATACGGAGGAAGGTGTGGAGCGAACGGCGGAAGGCATAGAAACTGCTCTCCAATCGCTTGACCATGTGAACACGATAGATACCTGTCAACATGGTAGAGATATGAAGGGCGGTAGGATACTTTTCGCGAGCTTCACCCTGCAAGAACTCGACAGCACGATAGCGGGCATAGTGCAAGCCCTTGCCTGTGGGATTATCTTCGGGATGAGGTGTATCCGTAAGTATCGCCATCGTACTATAGAAAAGTTCGTTCAAACCGCCATTTAATTCATACACCAATTCGTTAGGAGGCAGAATATCGGGGAATACGATATGCTGGTCATCCAAGTCTTTCTTGTAGGCTGGCACATTCTTGATATTGTTTCGGGTTCGTCTAACCGTCACCTTATCAATCACTTGCGTTCTTATCTTTTCGTAGAGGTCATCGGTACGTTTGGCAAATTCAGCATTTCTTTCGTTCTTCTTGTCTAACTTACGCTCACGCATCAGCTTATCATATTCTTCTATCCATGGAGAGAAGGTTACAGGCAGATTCTGGATGCCTTCGATGGTGGAATAGCGGGCATTCTGGAAGAGAAGCAAAAGATTCAGAAGATCGGTTGGACGATTATTGAGCGGAGTAGCCGAAAGCAGCATCACCTTCTTATGATGACCCTTTACCAAACCTTCGTTAATACGTGGAGTCTTGCAGATTAACTGCAAATCATCGTATCTGCCAGCGGTGGCTCCACGGAAATTATGCGCCTCATCAACAATCACCAGGTCGTACTCTCCCTTTTCACGGAAGTTGCCTTCGCCCTCTATGATTTTATTCAGGCTGCCATTGCTCACAAACTGGGCGTAGCGCTTGATGCCGAAAAGCTTGAAAGTATCAGTCCAGTTCTTTTCCAAGGCTGGCGGATAAACCACCAGGATATTGGTGTATCTTCCATTTGCTTCAACAAATCGCTTGGCAATCATCGTGGCAACAATGGTTTTACCCAAACCCACCACATCGGCAAGGAAGAAGCCATTGTGCTGCATCAGCATCTGATAACCCTGAATCACGGCATCGTGCTGATAGCGTATATCCTTCACACCCTCAGGCATTTCCATCGTAAAGTCATCCTCCACCTGCGAACCGAAAGTATCTATCAGTATCTTCATGTAGAGTTCGTATGGTGTAGGCAACTGGGCAAGATGAGTCTTCGCCTTCATCTGTTCGATGTCTTCCAGATTCAGAGGAACGGCCTGCTCCCAAAGTTGCTCAAATTCCTGCTTGCAATATTCCACATCATCATAATCCTTCATCGCCACATTCAACTCATATCGGTTGCTTGTCACGGTTCCCATACCGGAATCGGATAGATTAGAGGAACCCATGATGACCCAGCCATCAGAGTTTGGATTATGGTTTTCCGGGAGAAGAAGATAGAATTTGGCATGAAGGTTCTTGCTTCGATGGATACGCATTTCCAGTCTTTTGTCGATAATGTCCTGGCAAAACTGGAGGATACCTCTCTCCGTCTGCTCATCATAGCCTGCATTCTTCACCTCCTCAACGAAATCGTGAGAATAGGCATCGACGACGGCCTGTTCATCTATCTGTCCGAAAAAGAGTTTGGATTGCTTACGGAATATGTTGTCGATATTGATACCTACCAATATCTGTATCTTTTTGACCTGTTCAAATTCCTCACGAAGTTTGAAATAGCCCGAACTTCGGAAATATCCAACTACTGCCTGAAAGGTATGAAAATCAAGCATATTATGGGCTATTCCCTTGAACTTCTCGAACAGGGAATTATCAGGAGTATTATTGAAAAACTTAGTGCTCATCTGTCTGTATCTCCTAGGGGTATTAGCACTTCCGCCATTCCCCTAAGCAGAAACATTCTTATTAGTTTGTATGGTTGCTACCAAAACAGAAATGGCGTAGGGAATCTATCACTCACATTACCCTTGCCTATTGAGGTCCTAGGAAAACCTTTGGCAACAAGAATAAGAAGCAACAGAAACCTACGCCAAACTTGTATATATAATAGCACAGGATGTACCCTATCCATACGAATGGAAAGGGCACACCTATGCCTGTGTACATACACACATAAAGCGAAGGCGCCTACCGCTGTCTTCATCTGAATGCCTCTTTTGAAATTTCCTAGGTTTCAATAGGTCAGAAGAAAACGTAGTACACGTCTTTCTTAATTATGATAGGCCAAGCCATGGACTTTTACTTAGCCAGCGACTCATCGCCAGCCATCCACAGCAAGACAACTGCAAAAGTAATAAAAAGAATTGGGATTTGCAAGAAAATCGGAAAGTTTCTTGCAAATCCCAATAAAATTGTTGATGATTTACTTCTTAACCAGGCATCTTACACTCATGTCTAAGCCTCCAGATATTTCATCATATCCTCCAATGTATCGAAGTTCTTGACATTGCCCCTCTTTACATCCATAATAGCCTCCAACAAATCGCCCTCATACACTTGTGGTCTAGTATGCTTCTTATCATCCATAAAACGAACCGCACGCACATGGCCAGAGCGACAAACCTTCGACTTTTCCTTCTTGGAACAATCAAAAGCGTTCTTAAAATCTATATTAATCTGCTCCATAATTAAACACTATCATTTTAAATATTTACCCATGTTATTTATGAGTAATCAACGCTTCCATAT
>CAVHWE010000057.1:0-12431 GCA_963639495.1 bacterium
TTCTCTGACCAGTATGGTTATTCTTCAGATTCAGGTATGGGTATCGCCCTCATCTTCACTCTCTATGCTATCGTAACCGTATTGAGTATTGGTGGTGGTTACTTGCCAACCTACTTTGTAGACAAGAAGGGTATGAATCCATATATCGGTAGAATGCGTGCGATGTTGATTTTCGCTTGCTTCCCATTGCTCGGTCTCATTGCCCAGCCTATGGGTGAGTACAGTGCATGGTGGCCAGCTATCATCATCGGTTTGCTCGGTGCAGGTCATCAGGCTTGGTCAGCTAACCTCTATTCTACTATTGGTGATATGTTCCCTAAGTCAACTGTAGCTACCATCACCGGTATTGGTGCGATGGCAGGTGGTATCGGTTCCTTCCTGATCAACAAGGGTTCCGGTATGCTCTTCACCTATGCAGATGGTCAGGGTTCAGCCTTCAGCTTCATGGGCTTCGATGGCAAGCCAGGTGCCTACATGATTGTATTCTGCATCTGTAGTGTTGCTTACCTCGTAGGCTGGTGCATCATGAAGGCATTGGTTCCTAAGTACAAGCCAATCGTTGTAGAATAACGAAAAAGTAAAAAAGTAAAAAGGTAAAAAGGTAAAAAGAGCACCTCGCTGGTTAACATTCCGCTAGGCTTTTTTTACCTTTTTACCCTTTTACTTTTTTACCTTTAAATAAATCCTTGCTGCTTGAGGGCTTCGAGAAAACCTTGGCTCATCGCCTCGCAATCCTTCTTGGTATAGCGGATGTCGGTGAAAACCTGGGCTAGGGTCTCTACGTTGTTGATGCGAACGAACTCTTTGTTTTCTTCAAGGGCTTCCTTCTCTGCATAGAAATCATCTATCTTCTCTGGGGTGTAATCCTCGAAATGCTCGTTGTGGATGATGCTTCGCAATGGCAGACGGTCGCTCTTGGCTGGCTGCTCTGCCGGCCATCCGATGGTCAATGTGGCTACAGGCATCACCAATTTCGGCAACTTCAGGGTGTCGATGATCATCTTTGGCATATAAACCGTAGTTCCCAGGAAACAGGTGCCTAAACCGGCTTCTTCTGCCAGATTGGTGAAGGTCTGGGTGAAGAGAAGTGCATCGGTAGCTGCATTCATAAAAGAGAGAATGTTGTCATAGCCTGGGGTTCCCTTGCGGTTCTCTGCCCAGAGGGTGGTGCGGCGATAATCGGCACAGATGGTGAGGACAACCGGTGCGCCTGTTACCATCGGCTGGTTGAAGTGGGCTGGCGCCAGTGCCTTCTTTCCTTCTTCACTTCTTGTTACCACAACGCTGTAAAGCTGCAGGTTTCCCATTGTCGGGGTACGCTCTGCCTCTTCCAAAAGGCGGTTCAGGAGTTCTTCAGACACTTCCTTCTCTGCATATTTTCTGATGCTTGTTCTGTTCTTAATCGATTCCATATCTTTTTTATTTTATCATTATACCTTATTATATATAGGAGTTCTGTTCCATTTCAGAACCCTATTTTGCTGCAAAGTTAGTGAAAGTTTCCCAAAAAGTTGCCTTTCTTTCGCTTTTTTAGTGAAATATATGCCAAAACGTTTCAGATTTTAGAAATAAAAGTTTAATTTTGCACCTAAATATGAAACGTTTGATATGAAATATACTGAAAATATGACTTTTGAAGAGGCTTCCAAGGCTCTTATAGATGAATTGAATGCTAATCTGGCAACACTTCATCAGAATTATCATGTAGAACAGTCTGATTGGAATAAACTCTATGATCAGATAGCCAATGTCGTTTCTGAGGAAACTCATCTCCCTGTTTTCTCTCCTGAAGTGATGGAGGTGAGACCTAGAGAACTGGAATGCGATGTGGTCAGATTCCAGAATAATAAGGAGAAATGGGTGGCTCTGGTAGGACTGCTCGATGGTCATCCATACGAAATCTTTACGGGTTTGCAGGATGAGGACGAGGGTATCATGCTGCCTAAATCTGTAAGCAAAGGCAAGATTGTGAAGACTATTCTTGACGGAGGCTTGAAGCGATACGACTTCCAGTTTGTGAACAAGCGAGGCTATAAGATTACGGTTGAGGGATTGAGCGAGAAGTTTAATCCTGAATACTGGAACTATGCCAAGCTGATTTCCGGTGTGCTGCGCTATCGTATGCCTATCGAACATGTCATCAAACTCGTTTATCAGCTCCAGCTTACTTCAGATAACATCAATACCTGGAAGAAAGGAGTTGTGACAGCCCTGAAGAGATATCTGAAGGATGGTAGCCTGATGAAACTTTACGATGATAGCGATTCCGAATCCTAATCCCCAAGATAGAAACTGATATAAACTATGCTTTTTAGTAGTAAGATATACTTAAAGAACGTCCGTTTCCATGCCTATCATGGTGTTTTGCCACAGGAAACCCAGGTGGGCAACGACTATGTGGTGAATCTGGAGGTGAAATATGATTTCTCCAGTGCCATGGAAACCGATGAACTGGCTGGAACCCTCAACTATGCAGAACTCTATGAACTCGTGAAACAGGAGATGGAGATACCTAGCAAACTGCTGGAACATGTAGCCGGAAGGATAGGAAAGCGACTCTTAGAAGAATATCCGACTATTCAGAAAATACAACTCGCCATTACCAAAGTTAATCCTCCTTTTGGAGCAGATTGTGACGGCGCAGGGGTAGAAGTTGTATTAACAAATGATAAAACTTTATAGTAGATTTAGGTTTTCTGATACAAAAGTAGTAATTTTGCAAAATCATCAGAAAGATATGTTGAAGAAAATAACACTCATATTGACCCTATTGTGTATGTTGGTGCTCACAGCGACGGGCGCCAACCGCCGCTTCACACTCGTTATCGACCCAGGTCATGGCGGTCATGATGCGGGTGCACTTGGTGCTATTTCCAAAGAAAAGAATATCAATCTCTCTGTGGCATTGCAGTTTGGCAAATATGTTGAGCGCAATATGCCGGATGTGAGAGTTATCTATACCCGCAAGACGGATGTCTTCATTCCTTTGAAGGAGCGTGCCAATATCGCCAACCGCGCCAATGCCGACCTGTTTATCTCGGTTCATACCAATGCGTTGCCTGCCGGTAAGATAGCCCGCGGTTTCGAAACCTATACGCTCGGTATGCACCGTGCCAAGGACAATCTAGATGTGGCTATGCGAGAGAACTCCGTTATCTCGATGGAGACGGGCTATCAGCAGACCTATCAGGGTTTCGACCCGAGATCTTCTGAGAGCTACATCATCTTCGAGTTCATACAGGGTAAGAATATGGAAAGAAGTGTAGAACTGGCGCGCAATATCCAGCGAAAGGTATGCAACAGTGCCAACCGTCCGGATAAGGGTGTGCATCAGGCAGGCTTCCTGGTTCTCAGAGAAACCTCGATGCCTAGCTGTCTGATAGAGCTCGGCTTCATCACCACTGCCGATGAAGAAAATCTGCTCAACGATGCCAGCAGGGTGGATGATATCGCCCGAGGTATCTACGAAGGTTTTGCGCAATATCGCAATAAATACGATAAATCCATCTCGGTGCCTTATCGTGCTGCTGATACCGAATCGGTGTCGGTAGCTAGAATTGTTTCTGATAAGAAGCAGGAGCAGCCAGAACGCCGTTCGGAGGATGTGGATACTGCGCCGAGAAGAACGGTGAAGCAGGTGGAAACCAGAGCAACAAAGGCTAAAACGGTTCAGCAGAACAGAAGACAGAACCAGCAGGATAAGCCGGCTCAGCAGAGCAGACAGACGCAGCAGAACAGACAGAACCAGCAGAACAGAACTGTAGCTCAGAACAAGCCGGCACAGCATAAAGCCAATGTAGCTGATGCGCCTGTCTTCAAGCTTCAGATATTTGTCAGCAACCGCACGCTCCGCAAGGGCGATGCCCATTTCAAGGGTGAAACCGATTATGACAGTTATCAGGAAGGAAACATGGTAAAATATACGATGGGAGCCTCTACCAATTATAATGAGATTTACCGCTTGCGCAAGTCGCTTGCCGAGAAGTTCCCGGAAGCTTTCATCATAGCTTTCAAGAATGGAAAGAAATATGATGTGAATCAGGCTATACGTGAGTTCAAACAGAACAGGAACCGCTGATTGGCCTGAGTAAGGATAAGATATAAGCACGAATATATAAAGAGATAAATATGAAGCTAACAAAAGAAATCAAGATAGCTCTTGTAGCTATTGTCGGTATTTTGATTATGTATTTCGGAATCAATTTTCTGAAAGGCATGAATCTGTTCTCTACCAACAACGCCTATTATATGACGTTTGATGACATCCAGGGACTGGGTGCCTCTACGCCTATTTATGCGGATGGTTATAAGGTAGGTACCGTAGATGGGATGGAATATGATTATAAGGAGAATGGTCCTATCAAAGTAAAGGTGGATATTAACAAGGATTTGAGAATCCCGCAGGGCAGTAAAGCCGAAATAGTAAAAGACCTGATGGGTAACCTGCAGGTGAATCTGCTTCTGGCAAACAATCCGCGCGAAAGAGTAGAACCGGGTGGTATCATTCCGGGTGCTGTAAACGGAGGCATGATGGATAAGGCTGCCAACCTGGTTCCGGTAGTGGAAAAGATGTTGCCTAAGTTGGATTCTATCCTTACCAGCGTGAATGCGCTGCTGGCTGACCCGGCTCTGGCTGCTTCGCTGCATAATGTGGAAACCATCACAAGCAACCTCACCGTTTCTACACGTGAACTGAATACCCTGATGGCGGGTCTCAACAAACAGGTTCCGGGTATGATAGGAAAGGCAAATGGCGTGCTGGATAATACCAACCGCCTCACAGCTAATCTGGCCAGTCTCGATGTACAGGGCACTTTGAACAAGGTGAACCAGACTTTGGAGAGTGCTCAT
The DNA here is from genome assembly GCA_963639495.1 of bacterium. Classification (GTDB taxonomy): domain Bacteria; phylum Bacteroidota; class Bacteroidia; order Bacteroidales; family Bacteroidaceae; genus Prevotella. The sequence goes on from CAVHWE010000057.1 coordinate 4,852, forward strand.
CAGTTTACTGAGAAGCTGAACAGCAACCAGGGCAGCCTCGGATTGCTGATGAACGATACCAAGCTGTACGACAATCTGACGTCAACCATGAGTCATGCCGACTCTCTGGTTATCGACTTGAAGGCACATCCGAAGCGCTATGTCCATTTCTCTGTTTTCGGCAGAAAAGACAAGTAAAAAGAGTCCGAGCTAAATAAATTTAGTCTAAATAAGATTCGGTATGTTTCACGCCCCGAAATGACTCGCAAACTGTTTGTTTGTTAGCCGTTTCGGGGACGTTACATTATTGTTTCACTGAATTTCAGTCTGCTATATTTGTATTTTAGACAAGTGTTTGGTATTCAGTAATTTAAAGACTATCTATTAAAATGTTTTAAATAAGGGGATTTGCATTTCTCCTATTTTTTTTGTAACTTTGCACGTGATTTCGCATCTTTCGGTGCGTCCCATCATTTGTGAATTAAAGTATTAATAATATAAGTAATCAATGTTAGCAAGTCCAAAAGCCCTCTGGGACAACAGTCTTTTGCTCATAAAGGACAGTGTAACAGAGCAGCAATATAACACATGGTTCAAGCCAATCGTCTTTGAATCGTACAAGCCGTCGACAAAGACTTTGTTGGTGCAGGTTCCGAGTCCGTTCGTATACGAGTACTTGGAACAGAACTTCGTTGACTTGTTAAGTAAGGTGCTGCATCGTAATTTTGGTGAAGGAATCCGTCTCACTTATCGTGTTGTAACCGATAAGGAGCATAAGCTTTCTCAAGATATAGAGGCAGATCCAGACGATGCTGATATGGCAAAGCAAACTCGTGAGCGTGCCCAGCAGACGGCTGCCCAGCCTGCCGCTCCACAGCAGCAGGAAGACATTGATACACAGTTAGACCCGAAGCTTACTTTCAACAATTATATGGAGGGTGACAGCAATAAGCTGCCTCGTTCCGTAGGATTGTCTATTGCCGAGCATCCCAATACCACCCAGTTTAACCCAATGTTCATTTACGGACCTTCGGGTAGCGGTAAGACGCATCTGGTGAATGCCATCGGCCTGAAAGCGAAGCAGATGTATCCTCAGAAGCGTGTGCTCTATGTGAGTGCCCGTCTTTTCCAGACCCAGTATACTGATGCCGTGCTCCATAATGCGAGCAATGATTTCATCAACTTCTATCAGTCTATCGATATGCTGATTGTGGATGATATCCAGGAGTGGGCTGGTAAGGCGAAGACGCTGAATACCTTCTTCCATATCTTCAACCACCTTTTCCGCAACGGAAAGCGTATTATCCTGGCCTGCGACCGCCCTCCGGTAGAGTTGAAGGATATGCCAGACCGTCTGCTCACCCGTTTCTCTTGCGGTCTGGTCTGCGAGTTGGAGAAGCCGAATATCCAGTTGTGTGTGGATATCCTGAGCAATAAGATTCGTCGTGACGGTTTGAAGATTCCGGTAGATGTCATCTCTTTCATCGCCCAGACCTGTAACGGCAGTGTGCGCGATTTGCAGGGAGCCATCAATGGTCTTCTGGCTTATAGCATCGTTTATAACAGCAGCATTGATATCCGTCTTGCCGAGCGCGTCATCAAGCGTGCGGTGAAGGTCGATGATAAGCCGCTCACCATCGATGACATCGTAGAAACGGTTTGCCATCATTATAATGTAACGGTTACTGCCGTGAACAGCAAGAGCCGTAAGCGTGATTATGTCGTAGCTAGACAGGTAACAATGTATCTGGCACAGAAATATACCAAAATGCCTGCTTCGAGAATTGGCAAACTCGTTGGTAATCGTGATCATAGCACAGTTATCCACAGTTGTTCAAAAGTGGAAGAAAGACTGAAGATTGATGCTGGATTCAGCGATGAACTGGTTAGTATCGAAAACGGATTAAAGGTGAAAAGGGCATAAAGGATGTGCTTTTCGCTGATAGGATAAGTTTAAGCGCGGAACCTTGGTATAGTGGTTCTTGTTTATATAAATGAAATAAAGGAAGCCTGGCAAGTTTGTTTTTGCCTTGGCTTCCTTTTTCCGTCTATAAACTGTTAACTGTAAACTATCAACTCTTTTTCATCATCATCTTCTTCCATTTAAAGTATCCGGCTACGGCGATGATGACGTAGAGACCGTAAAGTCCTGCCTTGAATGGGATGCCTTTGATGATATAGAGATAGAAGCAAACGGCATCTACGATAATCCAGAAGAACCACTGCTCGATATATTTGCGTGCCAGCGCCCAGAGACCCACAAAGCTCAGGGCATTGGTGAAACTGTCTTGCAGAGGAACTGTAGAGTTGGTGAAAGTTATCAGTATATAATAGGTGATGCCCCAGGCTGCCAGGAAGAACAGAAGAGTAGGGAGATAGAGCGACTTCTTCATATAGGTAATCGGAAGTTCTTCTTTCTCCTTCTGGTTGTGCTTCTTGCCATATTTCCATACGGCATAACCATATATACCGGCTATCGTATAGTAGACCGCCATACCCGCATCGCCGTAAAGACCATGACTCCAATAGAGCCATACGTCCAGGGCGGGCATGATGATGCCTACCAGCCAGAGCCAGATACTGGCACGGTACTCCAACAGGATATAAACCAGTCCGAGTACCGTGGTAAAGATGTCTAAACCATGTGATGCAATATAATCCATCATGATGATTTCTGATTAGAACTTCAATGTAAGATGCGTCATCCAGGTGGTATCTGCCATCGGGATGTAGGCTATCTGCTTGAATCGGTTGTCCAATGTATATCCGTAACCGGTAGCATTGCTCCAGGTGAATGCGCTGGCTGCATAATGGCGGTTGAAGATATTGTTGATGTCCACACCGAAGCTTACCTCCTTGATGCCGAGTGCCTTGGTTACCTTAGCGCTATAGTTCAGGTTCAGGTCGCTCTGTGAATAGCATGGCAGTGAGAAGTCGCGGTCTTCTGTGTTGGTAATATACTGGCGACTTACAAAGTTGGTGTGCCAGGTAGCAGAGAAACCGGCATAGTGGATATCGATGAATCCGTTCAGGATGGCTGATGGAGAATAAGACAGGGTTGAGTTGTCGTAATGTACTACGCCTGGCTTCGTTTCATCATCCCAGTTGCTTACATACTCATCAAAGTCCTTGATCTTGTTCTTGCTCAAAGCGGCATTTCCTTCTACAGACAACCATGACAATGGTGCCCAGCCGGCTGCCAGCTCTACGCCCATACGATAAGAATCCTTGATGTTGGTGGTCAGCGCCTCGCCGATGTCACTCAACTGTCCGGTCTGAGCCAGCTGGTTGTCATAATCCATATAGTAGAAGTTGGCGCCTGCATGCCAGTTGTTGCCCTGATACTGATAGCCGAACTCTACATCGAGCAGCTTCTCCTCTTTAGGGAATGGATAGTTGAAGTTGTCGGTAAAGTTGTTGCGCTCTGGCTCGCGGTTGCTGTAGGCTACAGATGCGTATGCCTTGTGGCCATCCTTGTTGAAGCTGATACCTGCCTTAGGGTTGAAGAAGTTGTACTTCTCGTTGATGTTCAGCTCCTGGTTCTTATAGCTGCCATCTTTCAGGGCGATAAATTTATCGTTGATACCGTCGGTCTTGTATTCTACACGGCGATACTGCAGGTCAGCGAAGGCATTCCAGTAGTCTGCAAAGCGATAGCTTGCCTTGACGAAGGCGCTGTAGTCATACTTGTGGGCATCAGAATCATAGTACTTATACTGACCATTGTTGCCGAAGAATTTCTTCTCGGCATCCTGGTTGGCGATATAAGTAAGGTATCCCCAGTGGTTGCCGCGGAACTGCTGCAGGTTCAATCCGCCGATAACATCCCAGTGCTCATCCTTGTAGTTGGTATTGTATACCATGCCGTAGGTATGCTGGGTGAGTCCCTTCTTGCGGATGAAGTCAGACTTCTTGATGAAATTACCTTCTGCATCATAGTAAACGAGTCCGAACTTGGCAAACTTGGCGTTGTTCTTAAACTCCTTGTAGTAGCCGTAGCCATAGGTATAATGCAGTGAGAGGCTGTGGCTCCAGTGGCTGCTTGGTGTCCAGGTAGCCGAAAGGATGTTGTGGTTCTGATAGAAGTTATCAGTAGTCTTGTCCCATTTGCTTCCGTCGCGCAGGGTATAAGGAGTGATGGTATAATCGCCCTTGTCGTTGCGAACCATATCGCCTGTCAGCACGTTAAACTTATCCAGACCTGCCTTATACATATCTTTATAAGTGCGGATGCCATCCTGAAGGAGGGTGAAGTTAGAGTTGTAATCTCCGCCCAGCACACCGTTCCAAGCCTGACCGGTCTTCTCGAAGTTGCCGATGTTCTTGTAGCTTATCTTGAAGTTATCGCCCAGCCAGGTCAGTCCGCCATAGTAAGAACCTGAGCGGCCTGCTGTGCCGTCTACATAACCGTCGGTAGCTGTCTCGTGATAAGCACCGTCAAAAATCAGATGCTTGCCGAGCAGACCTGTAGAGAAGCTGGCGCCTGTATGATAGGTATTGTAAGAACCGAAAGAACCGGTAACTTCTGCAGTAGGGGTGAGCGAAGGAGCAGCTGTTGCCATAGAGATGCTTCCACCGAAGGCACCGTCGCCATTGGTAGAAGAGCCTACGCCGCGCTGTACCTGGATGCTGCCCAGGAGCGAAGAATAACTGTTCATGTTAGCCCAGAAAACGGTCTGGTCTTCCGGTGAGTTGAGAGCCACTCCGTCGAGTGTTACATTGATGCGGCTTCCGGCAGCGCCACGAATGCGCATATAGGTAGTACCGGTGCCGATACCGTTCTCACTCCAGGCGAGAATGCCCGGTGTACGAGAAAGGAGAAATGGCAATTCCTGACCTGAGCAAGAGAATTGTTTGAGTTCTGATTTCCTGATGTTAGCCACGGCGTATGGAGCTTCCTTTGCGGCACGTACGCCTTTTACAATCACTTCATTTAAATGCTGCACCTTCAAGGTGTCGATTTTTGTCTGTGCCAGTGCAGCCTGGCTTGCCAAAGAGCAAAACGCTACACTGAGTGCGATCCCGTTGAATCTTTTCATTTATTTAAATTAAAAACATCATATAAGGGGGGGGAATTTGCCTTGGGTTCCTACGCCAGCATTACCTGGTTCAGGTCGATGGGTATATTCTCAGCATCCGCTTTTTTCTCTTTTCCGGCGGTAGCACCCCTTAGTTAGCTCTCTGCTAACCGGGTGCAAAGGTACAAATAAATTTGATAACCGCAAAATTTACGTAGATTTTTACTATATTTGTGTCCTTTTATCATTCTTTTTTCTTATATTTGCAGTCGGATTGCTGTTATTCGCAGTCTTGACAGTTTAAAACCTAAACTTCATGTGATATGGTTATGAGACGATATATTTCACATTTGCTTACGTGGGTCATCTCTTTCCTGACCCTGTTGGCATTCTCATCGTGCTTGAATGAGCATCCTAAGGATCAGCTCGATGGGGGTGGCAGCAATGGTTCTGCGTCTGAAATATTCGATACGACCATAGCTCCTTTATATGATTTTATGGGTGGAGCGATAGATGGGGAAGGCATCTGCGACATTCAGCGTCTGGACAGTCTGCTTTCTCTTTCTGCTGATGATGAGCAGCTTTATTCTTCCTGGCAATATCTTTATCGGGCTATCGGCATGTGCAACAAGTCGCTGGATATGATAGATTTACAGTCAGTACGGCTTACCGATAACCAGAAGGCGCAGTTCAAGGCTGAGGTGCGTGCCATCAGAGCCATGATGTATTATGAGGCGATGGATTTGTATGGCAGGATTCCGGTACTCCTGTCTTCGGCAGAATCACTCATCTATGAACCGGCTTCGGGCTCTTCGGTAACCGATGAAAAGCTGTCGGCGCAGAGCGAACGGAGCGAAGTCTTCCATTTTATCTTCAGCGAATTGCAGCAGGTGTTGCCTTATCTTCCTCAGACGTCCAGTTTGGAGGAAGGCTCTCATTATGGGCGCATCACGCAGCCTGTGGTCAACTTCCTGTTGGCTAAACTGGCGCTGAATGCTGAAATCTATATGTATAATGATTGGACGCAGGGTTACAGGAAGCGTCCGAAGGGTAGGGACCTGGAATTTATGGTGCGTACTGCCGATGGCGCTTCGCTCATTACGGGCGGCAAGGCGAGTGAGAACCGCAGCAAGATATTGAATGCATGGGAAACCTGCATCTTCTATTGCAACAGACTGGCTGATGAAGGCTGCAGTTTAGAGGAGGATGAAATCTTCAACAGTTCTGCGCGTTATCAGATGCCGAAGGATGCGCTGGTGATGGATGAGGCTGATTCTGTTCAGCATCCACGGTCTGTGAGACCTCTTTTCCGTTTCCGTTATGCCGATGCGTTGCTGATGAAGGCTGAGGCGATGGAGCGCAACGATGGGGATGGCAGGGCAGAGTATAATATGGTTCGTGCGCATGCCGGTTTGCCTGCGCGCAAGTCTTCGCTTGCCAATATTCTGGAAGACCGTCAGGTAGTGCTGGCGGGCGAGACCTGTCACCGTCAGGATCTTATCCGTTTCGGCAAGTTCCTCAAGTCCTCGCATCTTCGCCGTTCTGTTCAGTCCGCTCTCTCGTCCTGTTCCATCGTCTTCCCGATACCTCAGCGGAGCCTTGCCTTCAATGGCAAGTTGGTTCAGAATAAAGGATATGAGGCAATGGAATAGCCAAATACTCTTCACTCTTCACCCGATAGCTGGGAATGCCTTTATATAAAGGTGTTGCGGAGGGTGAAGAGTGAAGAGTAAAATCAATTTTTCGTCTTCTTTTCTGATATCAGCCGGAACCGGTGTGATATTTCGGTTATTAAAAAAACTGGCAAACTGGTTTTCGTCCGCTGTTTGGCTCAGACAGCCCACTGTTCTGCCTATCGCTAGTCTGCTGTTCTAGTTTCGCTAGTTCGCTGTTCTAGTTTCACTCGTCTGCTGTTCTAGTTTCGTCAGTCTGCTGTTCCCGATAAATAAAACCATTTTTTTTCGTCCTTTTATTCACTTTTTCCCCATTTCTCCCCTCCATTTAAAAATAAAATTTGTACTTTTGCATACGTTTTAACGTGTTAACGATAATCTTGGCAGATGCCAAATACAAAAATAAGAACGAAATGGATACATTATATTTACTACAGTTCGCCTGTTTCCTATTTATGCTCGTCAATGCCCTTATCCTGGGTATTACCCGATTGCACATGAAGTGGATGAACCGGCGATATGAAGTTTCACGATGGCTGATTGTCGGAGCCATGGTAGGTCTGGCTTTGCAATATCTCATGCAGATGCTCTTGGGCTTCCGTGCGCAAGGCGATTCCGTGGGAGCCGTTTTCAATATGCTGGTCTATCCTCCTTGCTTCTCGCTCATCGCTATCGGCATTTACAATATCGAGGCAACGCATGCCAACCGCCGGAAGATGAACATCGTCTGCACCAGCATCTATGCCGCCATATTGGCTGCCTTCAGCATCGGCTATATCCAGAGCGGAAACTTCCATATCGGCAGTTGGATTTATGTGATGATAGTCCTGTTCGGCATCAACGTAGCCTATTGCATCTATATGGTAATGGTGGAAATCAAAAAGCGCAGGATGATGCTGGAGATGATGGC
>CAVHWE010000058.1:0-12344 GCA_963639495.1 bacterium
TTTCATTACGTAAAAACATGATGATTTTTACGCAATGAAACTTCTGGGAAGCCGAGAGGACAGGCCTCGCCCACCAAGATGCCGCCCTGACGAAGCATGAAGGGACCATTGCCCGTATCAGTAGCACATCCTGCGCCCGAAGTACGCTGCTGAGCGATTCACGTCACCGCTTAGCGATCATCTGCTACAAAAGTATAAAGAATCCCAGAGATGGCAAAGTGGCAAATCCCCAAAAGATGATGGGGAAAAATCAAATAACATTCATGAGAACCCATGCAACATTTTGCGGATTTCGGCAAAATAAGGTTAAAACATTTTGCGGATTTCGGCAAAAGTTGTATCTTTGCACGCATAATCAACTAATAATTAGACAAATATGCATACCTCTTTGGACAAATTCTCAGAAAAGTATTCTTCGAGAATTGCCCACAAATATCTAGTTTATACCAAAGATTTGAAGAAGGATGGCGATACGCTTTGCGTACCTATTTATATGGTACCACTACTGCCCTAAACCTATCCTTTCCTCTATTTCGTTCCACAAGTCACACTAACTTCCCCGAGATGACATACGCCTCAACACATATAGAATACCAAATCAAGCAAAGAGCATAATGTGATCCACTTGATTTGGCATTCTTACATAAAGAGAGTCAAGTTGTTGATAAGTGCCACTCTTCTCCCCAACCTACTCTATCTTGATGACCACCTCACCCCCACGTCTGAGCATCTTGCTGACCCGGTCGAAGAGCTGGAGGAAGCGTTCCTGGCTCCTCAGAACGAAGCCGGGCGCATGGGCCTCGCCGATGAGGATACCGCCCCTGCGAAGCCGGAACGGACCGTTGCCCGGCTGAAGCATGGGGCACGAAAGGGCATGCAGCTCATCCAGGCACCCAAACCTATGATGCTTGCGTTCCAGACGGCAACGCTCACAGATTTCGGGAAAAGGAAGAGAGGAAGAGGAAGAAGAATCATCCTCCTCCTTTATCGGTTCAAGAAAAATCATCTGGCGGGCAAAACGGCTGCATTTTCCTATCACCACCCGGTATTCGCCTGTAGGCAACTGCCCGTTCTTCCGCTCCATCGTATCGCAAATCTTCTCGATGCCCGACAAGCGGCCATACTCATTACGGTGTTCTACACTCAAGGTACCCGTCAGGGCACCATTCATCAACATTCTACGCTGCAAAATCAACTTCATAATATACAGATGTTTAAATGGTTATACTTACAGATTCAACTTCCTTGATGAAGCAAGCTCTAGCCTCCTCCAGCGTTTTCCCATGCTGCCGTACCTTCAGATAATGCTCGCTCAAATCCTTACATCCATCGGGCAACTGATGATACTTCAACTGCGGGAAAGACTTTTTCAACTCAAAATAAAGGTTGAATCCAGCCTCATCCTGATCAGGAAACATATGAAGATTTCGTCTCTCCAGAAGCGGCTGGCAATGACTGTCAAAAAGAGTAGCCGAAGGGATAGCGATGGCATGAAAGCCCAATGTGAGAGCCGTCCAACAGTCAGACGGTCCCTCTGTTATAAGAAGAGGTTCCTGCTTCGGATACTCCTTGAGCCGCTCCAATCCGTACACCATGCGATGGCTCCCTGGAGCAAACTTGAATCTTGACTTCTCCTTTTCCTCACCCAGATACCTGCTCTGCACAGAGACAAGTTTTCCTTCCTGGTTGAAATATGGAAAGATAAGCGAAGGTGCATCAAACGTACCCTGCCCTACCCAGCCCATGCAAACCTTAGTTTCCGTGCTCACAATATGACACCTCTCTACCACCTCTGGGCTGAGCATCCGTTTTTCCAGCAGAAACCTCTCTCCGCTCTCCGTAAGATGCATCTGGGCAAAAAGCCGTTCAAAATACTCCACATCCACCCTGGAACATGTTGCATCAACATGTCCATGTTCTACCATTCGCTGTGCGCAAATAGAGCGAATACTATCCAGTCGTCTTTGCGATGCAGTAACGAGCTGGTTATGAGACTTATGCTGCTCTGTATCACCAATATAAACATCAAACTGATTAGCCAGCCATTTGCAGGCATCCAAAAAATTCATCTGAAAGCGCTCCATTACCAGCCCTATAGTATCGGCAGAAAATCCGCAGGAATAGCAATGGCAGCTGTTCTTTCTCGGATTAAAAGCGAGGCTCGGATGATGATCATCATGATGAATACAGAGGGCACGCTTGTTGCGGATGCCCATACCTAGCGCATCAGCCACCTTCATAATGTCGAGCTCGCGCAACTTCTGAATATACATTTTATTTATCATACCCCAATTATTTTTTTCTTATTATAGTTTTTCCGTTACATACTATCCAACCTTTGTGTTTCCACCTATAAATAACCATGTTTATAGGAGTACGAAGCCCTTTCCTTTTTAAAAATTCTGCTAAAAAGTCACGAGAGAACTCATTTGGCAACTCGTCAAAATAGTTGGTAGTCTGATATGGCTGTATCTGGGTATCTGCATTGATTTCCTCGAACACAGTTCCCCATTTAGCCAGCATACCGTCTAATATTCTATCAGCACATCCTAAATAGATTTGTTTTACAAGCCGATGTATTGTTTTTTTATTCTTCTTCCCCTCTACCTCATATAAGTATTGCATAAGTGCCGCTATGCGGAATGCGCTCACACTACTTCGCTTATAGAATACATCAAGCGCCTTCGACATGGTTTTTATAACTTGCTGCCGCTGTGATTCACACCAGTTTTTCACCGTACTGTCAAGCCATTTCGTATCGAGAAGCGATTCCTTGGCAAGTGACTTTCCATCTTCGGAATAACAACGCGCCATCAGTTTCTCAAGCATATCATGAATACTTTCCACCTGATTTTCCTGAAGAGAATGAAACATCAGAGGATTCTCACCCAACTGATTATCAATATTACATAATATGGTTCTCGTAACATTTCCTCCCTCAATAGCCGCCTTGTCCATATAGCGATTCACGGCAGCAGGTGTACCGGTATATACATAACAAAGCATCAGATCAACAACTGCAGAATAACTCGCTTCGCTCAAATAATCCTGACCGAACTCTGACCCCAAATCATACCCGGTCTTGATAATCTGCTTGATATCAGAGAATTGGCGCTTACTTGCCTGAACAATAGCCCCAATCTCATCAGCAAACTGAAAGAGCGTCTTTGGGCAACCAAACAACTTCATTGGCGCATCAGCACGCTTAATCAGCATAGAGAGAGACAGATTTTCATGCAAAAGCGTGATATCCGTCTTTGGCTCAGGTGGCAATTTCCCATCCTTCTTGCCCTGTCTACGTTTCAGCTCCGCATATTTCTGCTCTTCAGCTCTCTGCTCGCTATCACGCTTGGTAAACGGCTCCATCAGATAGCGCATCAGATAGCGGGCGAATGATTTGCCCGAACTTTGCTCACCACATATTAATACATGTAGCAAAATAGCAGAAAGAGAATTGTCGTAAACATAATTCAAGCGCACACGAGTAGCATACACAGCAAGCATAGCACTAGCTACGGAAAGAGTAGGAAACTTGAGTTCCTCCGGTGCCGTCATCATCCACTCTCTCACTCCTGCCGGATAATCCTTGTCATTGATGAGAGGATGAAGGGGAACTGTCTCTTCTTCCTGTTCCTCATTATTTAACAAGGCAACCTCTGATTGGTTTCCAGCCTGGGTTGCACCGTATGGCTGGGCAACAAAAGATGTCTGTGACTTCGATTGCTGCAGAGAATCATTTTTCTTTTTCATAATCTATTAAATTAATGATGATGCGAAGGTAGTAATAAATACGCAGAAAGAGAGGTGGATATCACACGATATCACACCTCTCTTTCTATTATAACTTATTAATTATCAGTGTTTTTCAAATCATAAAATCATTATAAGAAAAATGATTCTATCATACAGCTATCACAATATCACACTCTCTTTCTCAAACAGATTTCACCAACAACCTGATATCTTGAGCTGCTTCAGGCCATGAAGAAGACTTTGTCGTTAAGTCTAGTTTACTTGCACTATTCCTGACTTGCCTAAAAGTAGAGTCTTCCAATCCCATAAATACCTTCTGAAATGCACTCCATGCTATTACGCCTTTTTTAGTAGGGTCGTAGATATTTAAATGATGAGCAACTATTTTCACCATGAATCCAAACGATTTATTCGTATTTTTCCAGACAAGCATGGAATCCTGTTTCGCACACCATTTTTTCTCTACCAGCTTTCTCCATATTTTCTGAGCTTGAGGTGTATACATTTTAGGGTCATATTCACCATTGGGAGGAAAGATAAAACAGCTCGTATCCTGTAATACCAGTTCCCCCTCTACAGTAGTAATTGGAGTAGCAGATGAGTCTACGTATTGGATGAGCCAATCTTTCAGCTCATCAACAGTTTCCATAAGATTCCATCCCTTGAATACTGTTTTATTGACATCCATCCAAACATAAGAATGCCTCATCATCTGCAAAACCAGTTTCTCTGCACACTTATGATACCACAAATTACCATGAACCTGCTCATCACATAGCAAGACCAGACATTTATGCAACCAGAGTAACATCATGCATGTAGTTTCTTCCAACTCCTGGTCTGAGCATTCGCATCTTGCTCTCTCACCAATATCACTCAAGTTTCTCCATTGTCTGTTCCACGACTGGTCTATCAGTCGTATCATTTTCTCATTATCAGGCTCGGTACGGATGCTATCTATCCACCCCATTACAGCCTGAAATATATCTTCGGGATGCATTTTCAAGTGATAAGGTGGAAGTGAGTATTGATCCGCAAGCCGTTCTATCATCCTATATAGTGGGTTTTCGCCATACAAGCTCCTCACTTTATCTCTTTGCGATACTTCTAGTTTGTTCATTTTCTTTCTCCATTTCTATTTTATCAAGTTCTTGGGCGATATGATCAAACCACTCTGTAAGATTCTTCACTTGCCACTTGTAGATTTCCACTTTCTTATCATCATTATCATCAGGTTTATATACCAGTTTCTTATCCAGTTTGAAAATAACAGGAGCCGATACTTCAGAACTTACCCAATTATGCTCATCGGCAAATTTCGCCTTCACAACAAATCCCTTTTTACAGGATAAGGCCACTATCATACCAAGATGATACTTAGCTCTTTGCAATTTCAACGCCTTGTCTGGTTTCGCATTGAATGCAAAAGTTCCGTCGTCCGCTCCCATATCCATAAGCATATCTAACAAAGCTGCAATAACCGTACTTTTTTCAGCATCCAGCCCCTGCAAGAGTTCACCTTCCTGCAATTCATTGATTTCCAGGCGGATTGATTTCAAAGGTTTACCTTTATTCACCTTTTCTTCCAAACACTTCCAGAATTTCTCTGAAGATGATATTTGTCGCAATGTGACGTCTACAGCAAACAGCCCACCAATTACTTTTTGAAAATATTTTTCAAGCCCCTTACGTACCGTATCTATGTTCACAAAACACTTTCTCTGATATTCTATGGCTAAAATAACATCTCCTTTCTTAACGTTGCGCACATCTACCAGCAGATTAAAATCCGGGTATTCATCAACCAGGTCTTGCTCCTTACAGTCCTTTTTATCATGCTTGCGACTCACTTTTCTCTCTATAGTGACATAGCCCATTTTGCCAAATATGAAATCACCAAATGTAGTGGTATTTTCACCATTACCATCAACAAACGTAATATCCAGCAAATGCTTTAATATATAATCACCTATCTGCTCGAGAACAGATACAGATACCTGACCCGACATTTCACTCAAAAAAGACTTTAATGTAAGTCTATAGATATAATAGCTAGTTGTTTCTTCCATTTCTTAATATTTATAATTGACGTTATTTTAAAAAACAACACAAAGGTACAAAAAAGAAATGAAATCAAAAAATAAATCTAGGAAAATATTACAAATTATAGATACAATCCAATTTCTGCATTCGCTGCAAAGATTTAAAAAATAACAAAAGTAACAAAAGTAACAAGTAACTTTTTACGTTTTCCTATTTTATAGTAATAATAATATTAAGAAGTAGTAGCTACGCGCGCGTACCTTATTATATATAGAGAAAATATACTATCAACATCTACTTTCCAGTGAAAGTTACCTGTTATTTTTGTTACTTTTGTTATTTTTGTTATCAGCCTACCTCCCCCAAACTGCGTCCCGACGCAGCCGAGATTACGTCCCGACGCAGCGGGCGATACGTGGCGACGTAGCCCTGGCTGCGTCGCCACGCAGTTTCTGCCCCCACGCTACATATCCGCCATCGAGAGGCCGAGGAGCTTCACATCCTTGTATCCACCGAAATGAGACTGGATAGATTGATATTTCTGCTCCAGCAGGCGGGAATCATATCGGGCTGCATTGCGCTTCACCTCTGCCACAAGAGCCGTCTTGTCTATCTCGTTCAACGCAATGATATCTATCTCGTTCAGACCCTTCCGGTCCCAATATCTGCCCACCCGGGTTACACGGTCTTCCTCACTTATCTTCTGACGGAAATACTGCTCCAGCACGGCTCCCGTATAATCGTTATAATCACGAAGAACGATTTCCAGAAGCAGGTCGTTGCGCTCCATCTCTACCAATGCCTGATTAGGCAGGACAAAGCGGAACCAGAAACGCAGGAAACAGTCCTCGATGCACCATTTCACGTTTCTGCCACCAGGCTTGCTGAACAGAGGATGCAGCTTGCTCACATAGTTGTAATCTTCATCCAGGTTCTTCAGATACGTACCCGTATTCTTGCCGATAATCGTATCTATCTGGTTTTGGGTAGTCATTCCACCGGCAATCAGCTGCAGGATGCTGAGGTAATTGGCATAGTCTTTTCCGAATTCCGACATAATCATCTCCCTCCCCTCCGAGAGGAATGGACTGCCGATGCCGGTCACCCATTTCAGCATCCCGTCACGGGTGGTGGCTCCGGCATCCATCAGCTGCGCCACATACTTCGCCACCCCACCCGTCAGCATATACAGGCAGAGCAAGTCTTCTGAGGTATAGTCGGGATTATAATCGTGGAGAATTTCCTTCATCACGCTCACCCGGAACGGCTTGAGCCTGATTTCGCAGTCCTTGCGCCCATAAAGGGGCTCGTCGTCATGATCGAAGATGCGATGCATCATACTGTAGATACTGCCACATGCCACAAGATTCACTTTCGATTCTTCATGATACCTGTCCCAGACAGACTGGATATGACTGGGAATGGCGGGATTCACCTTCAGGAAATTCTGAAACTCATCGAAAACGAGGGTGAAGTGGTGGGTGCGACCGAAATCCAACATCTGCTCAAAAAACTGGGCAAAGTTTTCAAGCTTGCCATAAATATGCAGCCCCAGAACCTGTTCGGCTGCTTTCTGAAACTTCTCTACCAGCACATGCTCATTGTCTTTCGAAACGTACAGGTACAGCATATTCTGCTCTGCCTCTACCTTCATGAGCAAAGCCGTTTTGCCAATTCGTCTTCTGCCCATCAGCACCGTAAAGAGTGATCTGTTGGCAGACTGCTCCCAGTTTTTCCGCAGGATGCCTATCTCCTGTTCTCTATCGTAAAATTTCATATCGTTATCTTCTTTTATCTGTTAACATTCATTCGTCACGTGGGCAAAGATACGAAGAAACGGGGAATTCGCCAAGGAATTTAACATTTAATTTAATGGCCATTAAATTAATGGCGGTTAAATTAGGCGGAAGAGAATGGATATGAGGGAGGAATGCACGTGATTCGGGACAAGGATGCACGTGATTCGGGACAACTATTGTTTTTCAGAGAAAAATGTTGTATCTTTGCACTGTCATTCATTAAGAACGGCAAATGGGAAATTAACCACTAAAAAACGGAGGGGAAAACGACAGGGGTGCACACCTGCCCAATCTCTTTCTAAATGTTGAACCACTAAAAAAAGAAAGGAAAAAGAAAATGAAAAAGGAAGTTTGGAAAACTATCTTGCAGGTGATTATCGCCGTACTTACTGCCGTAGGCACCACGCTCGGCGTTACCAGCTGCATGTAGACTGATTTGTTTAACCATTAAAAAAACGATTTGAATTATGGGTATTAAAGTAAAAGCAATTGAGCGCAACGTAGCGTTCGAAAAAGGTAAGCAAAAGTGGGCATTCGTGATGCAGGCTGAACTCTACAGCCAGCTCAACGCCACGAAAGTGATAGAAGAAGCCGCCGTTCGCAGCGGATTGCCTAAGGCGGTAATCAACGCCGGATGGTCGGCCATCGGCGAAGTGATTGCTGCATGGGCCACCGAGGGCCACAGCGTGGCTGTGCCAGGACTGGGCAGCCTCCGATTCGGTCTTAACTCTACCGCCGTAGAGGATGTGAACAAGGTGAGCGCCAACCTCATCACCCGCCGATACATCATCTTCGTGCCTAACACCGACATCAAGAAGGAACTCGAAGAGACTTCCGTCAACATCACCTGCTACGACCGAAACGGTAAGGTGGTGAAGCAGGTTACCTCTACCGATACGCCTCCTACTACCCCATCCGGAGGCGATAATCCATCCGGAGGCGATAATCCATCCGGAGGCGACACCCCATCGGGCGGCGATTCTACTGGCGGAACCGGAAGCGAAAACAGCGGCGACGGACTTGAATAAAAGGTGCTGAGCCTGAAAAGTAAAACCCTCCCTAGGTCTTAAAAAGTCCTAGAGAGGGTAAACTTTGTCTGGCAGTTAAATTGTTTACGCAATGTACCATACCAGACGCCCGAATACAACATGCTAACCCACCTTTCCCCTTACGGAATCAGCATGTCATTAACAATCCTTTGTGCCTCAAATAAATAATACTTTTTCTCAAAGTGATTCAGCCTCACGGCTAAAGCATATTTAATGTTTTTACCTTATTTCAAAACATGATAGTAACATATTCTGCAGCGATATCAACCAGCTTCTTGCGACGGGCTACACCTATTATATAATGAGCCTCCTTCGCCGAACAGTGGAAGTATTTCTTCACAGCTGTTACCAGTTCTTCCTTGCGTATCGAGCCTATACCCTTAGGATAAGCCTTGCGGATAGCCTTCTCGATGTCTGCCATCTTATATTCATGGTGGCGCTTGTGGAAGTACTGCGATACGATGATAGATAGAACTATCACGAGCAGGATGATGATAAATACTACAGACTTGTTCATTTCATTATCTCCTTATTTATTAGACATATCAGATTCGCTGAATCACCCTTCCGGGTTCTCCAGGTTTTCTGCATCACCGATAGCTGTTATCGGTAAATCCACTGCAAATATAGCATTTTTTCTTGAAACAACAACATTTTTCGGCATTTTTTTCACTATTTCTGCAAAAAAACTTGCTAAATACAAAAAAAACACGTATTTTTGCAAGAAAATAATCCTTAAGACAGAAAGATAATGCAAGAAACTGTAAAGAAAGTATTGAATGGCGATTTTAATCGCAAGAAAGCATTGCTGTTTCTCATAACGGCTCTGCTTACCGTTATCGTCTGGAACCTGCCCATAGACAGCTTCGGCATCGACGGGCTCACCATCGTGCAGCAGCGCGTCATCGCCATCTTCGTCATGGCCGTGATGCTCTGGCTCACCGAGGCCATACCGGCATGGGCTACCAGCGTAGTGATCATCTTCGTGCTGCTGTTCTTCGCCAGCGACTCCGCCTTTAAGATTATGCAAGGCTCGGAGGCTGAGATGGGCAAGCTGCTCGACTATCAGGGTGTGATGGCGTGCTTCGCCGACCCTACCATCATCCTCTTCCTGGGCGGTTTCGTACTCGCCATTGCCGCTACCAAGAGCGGTCTCGACGTGATGATGGCGAAGGCCCTGATTGCGCCATTCGGCAAGCGTTCTGAGAACGTGCTGCTGGGCTTCATGCTCATCACCGGCATCTTCTCGATGTTCATTTCTAATACAGCCACCGCCGCCATGATGCTCACCTTCCTCACACCGGTGTTCAAATCGTTGCCTCCTTCGGGCAAGGGCCGCGTGGCGCTCACCATGGCTATCCCTATCGGAGCCAACCTGGGCGGTATGGGAACTCCTATCGGAACACCGCCTAACGCCTTCGCATTCAAGGTTTTGAACGACCCTACGGGACTGAACCTGGGTATCAGCTTCGGCGACTGGATGCTCATCATGGCCCCTATGGTGCTCATCATGCTCATCATGGCATGGGTTATCATCCGCAAGATGTTCCCGTTCTCTGCCAAGACCATCGAGCTCAATATCGAGGGCAACATGCAGCATAACTGGCGCACCACGGTAGTGGCCGTCACCTTCCTCGTAACCATCCTGCTCTGGGTATTCGGCAAGCAGCTGGGCATCAACGCCAACACCGTGGCGATGCTCCCTATCGCCGTATTCGCCCTTACGGGAGTGATTACAGCCAAGGATCTGAAGGAGATTGACTGGGCTGTCATCTGGATGGTGGCAGGCGGATTCGCACTCGGTTTGGCGATGAACGGCACCGGTCTTGCCGAGGCAGCCGTAAAGAGTATTCCGTTTGCAGAATTCAATCCGCTGGTCATCATGATTGTATCCGGACTGGTATGCTTCATCCTGAGTAACTTCATCTCCAACACCGCCACCGCCGCCCTGCTCATTCCTATCCTCACGGTGGTATGCGCCGGCATGGGCGACAAGCTCAACACCATCGGCGGCACCTCTACCATCCTCATCGGAGTAGCGGTATCAGCCAGCTGCGCCATGTCGCTGCCTATCTCAACCCCTCCTAACGCCATCGCCTACTCTACCGGACTCATCCAGCAGACCGACATGGTGAAGGCAGGTCTCACGGTGGGCGTGCTGAGCATGATTGTGGGCTACACCGTGCTCATCACCTTCTGCAAGATGGGCGTGCTCTAAAGGGGCATCATCTGCGAGAATACACATTATTATATATATAAGGAATGAAAAAGATTGTTATAGGAATCGACGTAGGCATCTCTACGACCAAGATTGTGGGTATCGATGAAAGCGGTGTGGTGGTTAGCCCCATCCGCATCAAAGCCACCGACCCTATCACCTCACTCTACGGAGCCTTCGGCAAGTATCTGCACGACAACAAGATTGCGCTGAGCGATGTAGAACAGGTGATGCTAACAGGAGTAGGATCAGCCTATATCGACGAGCCCATCTACGGACTGCCAACCTCGAAGAGCGAGGAATTCGTGGCCGACGGACTGGGCGCCCGATACGAGAGCAAGCTCGACCGCATGATTGTGGTGAGCATGGGAACCGGAACATCGCTCGTAAAATGCGATGACAGCGGAATAAGACACATCGGAGGCATCGGCATAGGCGGCGGAACCCTGGCAGGACTGAGCCGCATCATGCTGAAGACCGACGATATCAAGCAGATTATCAACCTAGCCAAAGACGGCGACGTGAGCAAGATAAACCTGCTGATAGGCGACATCAGCGCCAAGCCTCTGCCCGGACTCCCGATGAGCGCCACCGCATCGCTCTTCAGCAACGCCAAGGCAAACGCTTCGCGCGAAGACATCGCCATGGGACTCATCTGGATGGTGCTGCAGTCGATAGGTTCGGCTACCATCCTCTCATCGCTCGAATCGGGCATCAAGGATTTCGTGCTCATCGGCAACCTCACCCTGCTGCCGCAATGCCGCGAGGTGTTCCCAGCCATGGAGAAACTCTACGGAGTGAGGTTCAGGATACCGAAATACTCGGAATTCTGCACCGCCATCGGAGCAGCACTCGACTATAAGCTGAATGCGAAATAATCACCCCAAAATCGCCGCAATGCCCTATACACGGGCGCTGCGGCGATTTTCTTTTCCACCCCCTGTCACAGCGCACAGACAACAAGTTGGAAACGCACACAAGCGCACAAAATGCGCAACACGCTGATAGATAACAACTTAAACGTTTCGGAAAACGGAAATTTGTCAAAGTTTTCCAAAACTTTTTCGTTTTCGCCTGATTATCAGCGACTTAATATTTTTTAACTATAAAAAAGTTGTCCAAAAGTAATTACTTTCAGAAATTATTTATATCTTTGCAATGTCGAAATGAGGTACTAAGCTACCTCTTCAAGTCATAATGACTTAATACTAAGTAATTTAAACATTAATCGTAAAAGTAATACTAAAATGATCCAGACAGTAGTAAAGCGTGACGGACGCATCGTTGGATTCAACGAACAGAAAATCATGGCAGCCATTCGCAAGGCCATGTTGCATACCGACAAGGGTGAAGATACAACCCTTATCGAGCAGATAACCGACCACATCTCTTATCGCGGCAAGAGCCAGATGAGCGTTGAGGCCATTCAGGACGCCATCGAGATGGAACTCATGAAGAGTGCCCGCAAGGATGTTGCCCAGA
>CAVHWE010000059.1:0-12312 GCA_963639495.1 bacterium
TAATCTTATCGCTCACCACCTGGAGGCGAATCTGACTAGGACCAAAATTCTGGTGTTGCTTCAACTGAACAGTGAGATAATTACCATTCTGGTTGAAACCTGCTGCCTGCATGCCTGTGGCACTCATGAGCAGCACTGCTGAAATCAATAATGTTTTAGTTAGTCTCATTTTATACGTTTAAAGGAAAGTTTAAAAATCTGCGGCAAAGATACGAGAAAATTCCCGTATCTTTGTGCGCAAATGTTTTATGTATGTGTATAAAATGTTAATCAGATGCGTAAATTACTCTGATTCTGATAGATTCTTACGATATTGAGACGGCGTAACGCCATACGCGTCTTGGAAGTATTTGGTGAAATAGCGTGGATTATTGAAGCCCACCTTATAGGCTATTTCACTAATGTTCAAGTCGCCCGAGCGCAGGAGATGCTCTGCAAATTTGATACGCTTGGTTCTGAGATACTCTGAAGGTGTAATACCCGTCAGCGAAATCATGCGCTTATATAATTGTACGCGCGAAATGCTAAGATGAGTACTCAGCGATTCTACCGATGTTTCAGGGTTGCTCATATGATCGCGGATATAAACATTCACCTCATCGATAAATTTGCGGTCGGCCTCTGTGATTACATATTCTGTATTCACATTCTTGCGTTTCTTCAAGAGGTTCAGAATACAGAGATTCAACATATCAATATCGAATGGTTTGGCAATATACTCGTCAGCACCACACTTCAGACTTTCCTTGCGCTGCTCATCTCCCATACGGGCCGAGAGCATGATGAAAGGTATGGCTGTTGTTTCGTCATTGTCCTTACACATCCGGCAGAGTTCGTTACCATCCATCACAGGCATCATCACGTCGCTCAGGATGATGTCTGGACGACGGTCGATAATCTTGTTCCAGGCATCCTGACCATTGACAGCCTCAACAACCGTATAGTCTGTCAATACTTCGTTCATAAACTCACGGAAGTCGTCGCTGTCGTCAACGAGGAGCACAACCGGTTTCTTGATCATCGATTCTCCTGGCTGATGCACATGTTTACTCATTCCGTAGAGAACGTTCTTACCTGCATCCGGATCATCATCATCTGCCTGATGCACCGTGGTTATGATAGGTGCTGCGCGCAGCGAACCAAGATGTGCCGTAGAATTGGAGGTAGTACTGGTCTCTATCGGAAGGTCAACCATAAAGATGGTTCCTCCGCTTGGATTATCTGTAACATCCACTTTTCCGCCATGCAGTTCGGCAAACTTCTTAACCAGGTTCAAGCCTATTCCGCTACCACCCTGAGGTTGCATTTCGGTGCCATTGACCTGATAGAAACGCTCAAACACATGTTCCTTCTCCTTATCGCTGATGCCCTTGCCAGTATCAGATACTGAGATGCGGAGCATATCCGAATCCTTGTCTCCTACACGCTGGCGGAGTGCAACACTCAGAGAAACGGTGATAAATCCGCCATCTGGCGTAAACTTATAGGCATTGCTCAAGAGGTTATTCACGATTTTTCCTACCTTATCAGCATCAAACGACATCTGCAGACTAGGCACCGTAGAATCGAAGGCAAGCGTTACTTTGCTGTTTGCCAAAGTACGGAACGAAGTACAGATATTGTCAACGAAGCTCACGATGTCGATATGCGACAGGGTAAGTTTTTCCTTATTCTGGTCTATCTTGCGGAAGTCGAGAATCTGGTTTACCAGATTGAGCAAACGGGTAGCATTGCGATGAATCATCTCCAGCTTTCTGCGTTTACTTTCATCTCTTTCTTCTCTGATCATATTGACCAGCGGCGAGATAATCAGGGTGAGCGGAGTACGGAGTTCGTGGCTCACATTGGTAAAGAAGTTGAGTTTGAGTTCGTTCAACTCCTTAGTCTTCTTGATACTGTCTTCCTTGCTCTGGAGTTCGAATTTTACACGCTGCTTTTCGAGCATACGTTTACGGTAGAGATAGAAAGCTACACCTATTAATATAATATATATGATAATCGCCCATATAGAGAGATAGAAAGGCGGATGAATATAAATCTTCAGCGTGCTCACCTCTTCGCTCACACTACCATCAGCATTCACCACCTTTGCCTCCAGGACATAGCTGCCTGAAGAGAGATTGGTAAAGGTAGCCTCAGGACGCCCCTCCGGTGTCAGCATCCATTTGTCGTCAAGTCCCTTCATGCGATAGAGGAAACGGCAGCGGGCAGGAATACTTACCTGGTCGGAAGCCAGCTGTATGGTAAACGCCTTATCCTTATAGCTGAGATCCAGTTCTGGGTTTGTATCAAGCGATTTAGCCAGAGGCACTCTTCCTTCAAACTCCTCACCAGCCTTCAGCGGATGATCGAAGAGTACGAAACCGCTGAACAAGACTTTTGCATGTTTCTGGGCAGGAAGGATCTTGGCAGGATTGATGATATTAATACCATCCTGACCACCGATGGCGATGGCTCCATTTCTCATCAGACAGGCAGAACGCTGGTTAAACTGGCGGCTCTGCAAGCCATCGAGCGAATTGAAACTAATCATAGTAATGTCCCATTTGCCCTGATTGTTCTTGGTCAGCGTAACACGGGTAACGATAAATTCAGAAACCAGCCAGATGTTATGCTGCTTATCTTCGAGCACCATACAACCTACCGTACCCTGCGTACCATTGAGGTCATTGATTGACTCCAACTGTCCTGAAGCCTCATCATACATGGTGACGCCCGCAGGCGAAGCCATCCACAAGATGCCTCGGCTATCCTTCATCATGTAATTCAGGGAAGGACTCGGGAAAGGCTGTCCGTCCTTGGTTGTATTCACATTGGTTACCTTTCGGGTTCCGAAATTAAAGATAGAATAGTTCTGCGAATGACCTATCAGAATTTCATCTTTATTCGGCAGGAAGAGCGAGTTGATAAAATCGCTGGATATGCCTGAGTTCTGAATATTGTAGGTTGTAAACTTACCACTTTCAGGATTATAAATCTGGAAGCCTGAGCCCAAGGTTCCGATAATCAGGCGATGATACGGATCTTCAGCAAGACACCAGACGCTGTTATTGGCAAGTCCGCCTGGAGCTGCCTGAAAACTCTTCCATCTGCCGTTTTTATATTGGGCAAGTCCACCATTGAAGGTTCCGAAATACATCGTACCATCACTCATGGTTACGCTGCTGACGATAATATCCGAAGCCAGACCGGTTTCAGCCTGTCCGAATCGCCAACTCTGTCCGGTAAGCGGACTGTAGCAAACAATACCGCTATCATTGGTTCCACACCAGAGATTACCATTCAGATCCTGCGTGATTGTACACACATCACCAAGCGGAACAGTAGTGAATTTCTGAGCGGCAGGCGAATAATAGGCCACGCCGTTCTTGTAACTACCTACCCAGATAGCCCCCTCATCATCCACATAAACCTTCTGCAGGGAATTGTCAACGATACTTCCCTTTGCTTCGGAATGAACATACTGGCGGCAGATTTTGCGCTTGAAATCAACAAAGAAAAGACCGTTATGGTCGGAAGCCACCCAGAGATTGCCTGCCTTATCGCGGGCAATATCGCGCATCAGGATGCGGGTTGGGCAAGGAACCACAATGCCCATGTTGGTAAGATAAGAACGGGCATCGGTCCATTTTCCGGTCTTAGACTGATACACATAATTGGCATTACTTACTGAAACCCAGAAACCTCCTATACCATCATAGAAAGTATAGGCGCCATTATCACCGGCAGCCTTATGGGTAGCAAGGAAGGAATTGTACCAGAGAACCTTCTGCTTCTGTCCGTTGACACGGCAGATTGTACCATCACTATAGGTAATGAGCGCATCGCCATCAACCTCGGTAATTTTACTGATGTTTCCCTCTTTCAGACAACCAAGCTGAGCCTTTTTGGTAAATTTAAAAAGGTAGGTATTTTTTGTTTTGGCATTATGATAGTAGAGTCCCTGTCCGTAGACAGCAATCCACATGTTCTTATCCTTATCTATCAAAAGCTTGAAAGGAGGTCCCTGCACATGGATGTTTTTGAGCCATTCTTCCGGTTTGCGGTCAAACTGCTCTTCATCATATTTGTAGATGCTGTACCCCACAGAGGTATGCACCCAGATATTTCCATCATAGTCTTGCTGAAGTTCATCTACCGAATTGTTAGGCAGCGACTTATCATCAGTGTTGCTATAATAGAAAGTTTTCATACGGAAGCCGTCAAAGCGGCACAGTCCCGACTGGGTACCGAACCAGATGTAGCCTCTGGTGTCCTTGAGGATGGCACCCACCTGACTGTTCGTAAGTCCATCATGATTGGTGAGGCTGCTGAATTCTACGTTTTCATAGGCAGCCCATGCCCTCTCCGGCTGCATGAGCAGCAAGAGCAGAAACAGCACGATGGCATGTTTCAAGTAGTTTTGTTTTTTTATCATCATAATCGTAGGTTTTATTTACAGTTCTATAATATAGGAATTATTTCTATAATAGGTTTTATTTCACGTCGTTTTTTTCAGAACTTTCGCGTATTTTCAGTATCATCGGTACCACTTTCTTGTAGATTTTTTCATCACCATTGATACTTCTCATGAGTAGATCGCAGGCTGTGGTTCCCTGTTCGTGTGCCTTGTCCATGATAGCCGAGAGTTTCGGCGTAACGAAGGCAGCAGTATCACCATCGGTAAAACCGATGATAGCAACATCCTCTGGTATTCGGAGCCCTTTTTCCTTGATAGCATCGAAGGCGGCATAGGTGATTATGTCGTTAAAGGCGAGGATGGCATCAGGTCTGTCCTCCTTTTCGAGGAGACGGAGGGTAGCGTTTCGGGCCACATCGAAATCGATTCTGTCGCAGACCACGAGGTCACGGTCGATAGAGATGCGGTTCTCTCTCAGAGCCTCCAGATAACCGTGTTTTCTGCGGCGCACCATATCAAGATGGTTTGGACCGCCGATGAAGGCGATGCGGCGCGAACCGGTATCTATCATATGCTGGGTAGCCTCTTGGGCGGCAACATCACCATTGCCTACTACCTGGGAGAACTTATCTTCTAAGCAACAACGGGCAAAGAACACCAGTGGAACTCCCATCTTATGCAACTGCTCGAAATGAGAATAGTCGACCGTATCCTGTGCCAGACAGGCGATGATGCCTTCCACATGCATATTCAGGAAGTTTTCTACCGCTCTCTTCTCGTGTTCTGTATTCTCGTGGCTATTGGCGCTGATTACCGAATAACCATTCTTTACGGCATAATCTTCTATACCATCCAGCACGGCAGCATAATAATGAGTCACCAGGTTTGGCACAATTACACCAATCACCCTAGGTGCTTCTTTTCTGAGGCTCTGTGCAAAGGGGTTTGGTCGATAATTGAGCTCCTTGGCAAGGCTTTTCACCTTTTGAGTCATCTCCTCACCCACTTCATGGCTGTTTCGCAGGGCTCTAGATACAGTTGCTATGCTGACGCCAAGTTGATCGGCGAGGTCTTTCAAAGATGTTCTTCGTTGTTTCATTTGTTAGTTTACGCTTATTATTGACATACATTTTTGTATCCACAAATTCTGCATATTTTGTCTTTCCGACAGCAAAGTTAGTGAATTCTTTGCAAAGATAACAATTTCTTTCGAAAACGCAAACGTTTACGTTATTATTTTTCTGAAAAAATTTATTTTATAAGAAAAAAACTCGTAATTTTGCAAACTGAAAAGTAATGAATAGTTGATAATAAGTTAGTTAGAAACAAGCGTGGGTTTGGAATGTCGGGAGACAATCCAAACTCTTTTTTTTGTCCCGATGTCAACAGATTACCTGATAGGATACAAAAAAAGATGAGGGCACATACTGAATACTGCCCCCATCTGATATGGTTATTACTGCTTAAAAACAAATTTCTTCTGTCCGGGATAGTTGACGAATATCGCTACCAGCAGAGATACAATACTCTTCGGAATCATATAATGCAGCTGAATATGTTCGTGCGCATTCAGAAATTCGGTCAGGGCGATAGTGCCGCCCGAATTGAGCATCCAGCTGATGCCCCAGATGATAAAATAGCGCCAGGCTACACTCTTTTTCTTGCTCTTGGAATCGCCGAACACATAGCGGTAATTCAGTATGCAGTTGGTAATGCCGCCACTTATCACTCCCAGCGCATTGGCAAGTCCGTAATAAATGCCGATGATATCTGAGAGGAAGAATGCCAGTCCGAAGTCTACCACAGAGGCGCAGGAGGCAGTCAGTTCCGCCTTGCCGAAGGTTACGAGTTCTTCTTTAATCTTGCCCATAATCTCTTGGATTCCATTAGCAGTACACCTACTATCGTAGTAAGAATACCCAACATGACATCAATGATATAATGATGACCGGAATAGACTGCCGTCCACCAGATGCCCAGACAGATGCAGGCAAAGAGCACCACCGTATACCAGCGTTTACGGCTCATCACAGCATAAATCGTGGTGAGGAACATATAGGCAGCATGCAGGCTAGGCACGGCAGCAAAGACATTGGCATTCTTGCCGTAGAGTCCGTGGAACACGTGCAGTCCGGTCATTGCGTCCCATCTGCCCAGACCAGCCACATTGCCCGGTGTATTGAGCACAGCCTTGAAGCCATAGTTCATCGCATACCAGGGCGGAGCAGCCGGATAGATGTAGTAGCCGATGAAGCCGATGACATTCACCAGCAGGAAAGCCCAGGAGAAACGCTTGAACCAGTTAAGCTGTTTCGTAAGATACAGATAAAGGGCAAAGGCGATAGGCACCGGAACCCAGCAGAGATAGAAGATGCCTGCCCAGAAATCGGCAAAACCGCAATGGTGAACCTTGAAGTATTCGCCCGGAATCATCAGCTGGCTATGGTCGGCTACAGCCTGCAGTTCTGCGCTGGATGAAGCAGCAATGCCGAAGAGCGACTTTTCTGCATGATAGAGATTCGCCACATCAATATCGTTCACCATATAGTTAGGATAAAGGCGCATCGAATCGTAGATGATTCCAAAGAGGAACCAAGGCAGAAAATAGAAGGCAAAACGGCGTGTCTTCTTCCAGGCTGCGAGTACCGCCAGGAGGATAATCAGATAGATACTAAACACTTTTTTCTACTTTTTATTGATAGAACTTGAGTTTATTATTTATGAGCGTTCATCACAACATAACAATGCCAGATGCGCCAGAAAGCGGTGATGTTTGCCAGAACGGCAATCAGAATCATTCCGCCAGCCAGCCACCAGATATTGCCTGTAAAGCCGGTAATCATCGCAGTAACAGCGGTAACTACAACGCGCTCAGGACGCTGCATGAAACCTACCTTGCACTCTATATCCAAACCCTCGGCACGGGCACGGACATAACTTACCATCACAGAACCGATCATCGCTGCAAAGGTGACTACGCCCATCCAGAACCAGGTCATATCGCCCTGCATACGTACGAAGATGAGGCAGATGCCAAAGAGACTTACCAGTTCGCTGTAGCGGTCGAGTGTAGAATCCCAGAGTGCACCGAAGAGACTGCTTTTGCCGCTCATACGTGCCAATCGGCCATCCATCATATCGAAGAGACCGGCTGCGAGAATGATGAATCCACCCCATCCTACAGTAACCATGCAAGATGCATAATCAGCCTGCTCAGTACCGAGCATCCATGCAGCATCGAGGAAGAAACCGGCTGCCACGATATTGCCCAGGAATCCTACGAAGGTGACAATGTTAGGAGTAATACCTACTGCTATCATCCCCTTGATAAGTGGATTGATGATGGCATAGATAACTTTTTGTAAGAAATCTCTATAATTCATATTTTTATCTATTTTTTATTGTCTGTTTAAGAAATGTCTGTTTAAGAATTTGTTTCTTTAAGAAATGCCAGACTAGATGATTCCTGCCGAAACCAGTATGATTTTGATGATGATTAAAGAAACGGCTGCATAGAGGCCGCCCAGCAGATCATCAGCCATCACGTAGAAGGCACCTTGCCTGTTATCCAGTTTCTTGATGCCCAGCGGTTTCACCATATCAAAGAAGCGGAAGAGAACAAGTGCCACCAAAGCCCACCACCAGGCATCTTTCACTTCGCCCTGTGCCGTAAGCGGGGTCAGCAACGACAGGGGAATCCACACGCCAGCCATCTCATCGATGACCACACGGCTGGGATCCTCGCCCCAGTAAGGCTGCAACTGCGCTGTTGCCCAAGTGCCCAGAATAGTAGAAACAATGACGAGAAAGAAGGTGATGCTTTGCAAGCTCTCACCCGTAATGCCGAGCCCGTAAGCCAGGACTGCCCAGATGAGGGTTGCCAATACAGAGCCAGCCGTTCCCGGTCCCCAAGGCCAGAAGCCACTGCCGAAACCGGTGCCTATGATGACGGGCAGCAAAGGAGGCCGCTCGTCGGTAAGATTTCCCTTGTTATTCATTCTCTTAATGTTTAATAAGCCCGCAGAAGGGCGTTTCTTCTTTAAATTTCAGTGTGCAAAATTACGCTAAAAAATTAAATTAACCAAATAGTTTTCTCATATTTTTCGGAATTTCATCATATATTGACTGATAAAAAGGTGAAATAGAGCAATATGAAGGGGATTTATACCACTCAGGCTCGCACGGCGAAGAGCAAGAACAGGCAGCAGAAGGAACTGCATGGAAGCCTTTTTCTGAAAATCTCATAAAAAACTGAAATAATGAATAGGTTTTTGCGTCTATTTACGAATAATGTTATAACTTTGCATCCTGAAAGCATTAAATCATGGGCGGAGAGCCCCTATATATAATAAGGTATAAAAAATGAAAGGTATTAAAAAGTTGTATTTTACAGTCATCCTTCTGATGATTTCTACACTTCAGATGATGGCTCAGCAGAAGATAACAGGCCGCGTCATCGATGACGACGGTTTTGCCGTACCGTATGCAAGCGTGCAATACAAAGGACATAAAATCGCGGTTTCAAGCAACGGAGAAGGTAAGTTTACCATTGATAAGAAGCCGGGACTCATGCTCACCGTAAGCGCACTGAGCTACAAGAGCACATCGGTGAAGGTTGACGAAAAGACCAACTTCCTGGAAATCAAACTGAAAGACGATACGCACAAACTTACCGAAGTGGTGGTAAAATCGAAAAAAGGCCGCTACAAGCGTAAGGATAATCCTGCCGTAGAACTGATGCGGCGCGTGATTGCTGCCAAGAAAAAGAGCGATTTAAGCAACCACGACTATGTGCAATATGATAAGTATCAGAAGATTACGCTCGCGCTCAACGACCTGAAGAAAGAGCAGTTGGAGAGCAAGTTCTTCCAGCGCCGCCAGTATCTCCTCGACCAGGTAGAAACCTCTCCGTACAACGGAAAGCTCACCCTGCCTGTCAGCATCGACGAGACGGTTTCACAGCATATTTACCGCAAAGATCCGAAGACCGAAAAGGACATCATCAAGGGTCAGCAGAGCAATGGAATCGGACAGGTAATCCAGACCGGAGAGATTCTCAACACCGCCCTGAAAGAGGTGTTCACCGATGTGGACATCTACGATGATTACGTGCGCCTGCTGCAGTATCCCTTCCCGTCTCCTATCGGCAGAACTGCCATCAGCTTCTACCATTATTACATCGAAGATACGGTGTATGTGGAAAGAGACCTGTGCTACCATCTGCAGTTTATCCCAGCCAACAGCCAGGACTTCGGATTCCGAGGCGAACTCTATGTGCTTGCCGACAGCAGCCTGCACGTGAAGAAATGTAACCTCTACATGCCTCACAACAGCGATGTAAACTGGGTTACTGACATGAAGATTGAACAGGAGTACACCAAGCTCGACAACGGCGAGTGGGTGCTCTCTAAAGATGATATGATAGCCGAACTGCACGTCAACAAGCTCCTTCAGGACCTGCTGGTGGTGCGAAACACGCGAATCACCGATTATGCCTTCGATGCCTTGCCGAAGCAGCTTTTCAAGGGCAAGGCGAAGATCAGGCACGATATGGATGCGATGAACCGCGATGAGGCTTACTGGAACAAATACCGACAGGTGGACCTCACGAAGAGTGAATCGTCGATGGACAGCTTTATCCACCGCATGGAGAACTCCAAGGGCTTCAAATATATCATCTTCGGTGTGAGAGCCCTGATGGAGAACTATGTGGAAGTGGCTCATACCAAGGGCAAGAAGATGACGGTGAAAGACAGTCTGGGTGTTGAAAGAGACAGCATCATCAACGACCGCCGCAGCCTCTTCGACCTCGGACCTATCAACACGTTCCTCTCCAACAACTACGTAGACGGCGTGCGCCTTCGCCTGGCGGGCAGAACGATGGCAGCCCTCAACCCTCACTTCTTCTGGGATGGTTACGGCGCCTACGGTCTGAAGAGCAACAAGTGGTATTACGGCCATGTGCTCACCTATTCGTTCAACAAGAAGAAGAACAGTCCGTTCGAGTTCCCGATGCGCAAGCTTACCTTCGAACTGGGGCATGATATTACCTCTCCATCGGATGATAACCTGCTGCACAACAAGGACAACTTCTTCATGACCCTCCGTGCCACTACGCAGGACCAGATGTATCAGTATCACCGCCAGAAGGTGACCTTCACCTACGAAACCGACTGGGGTTTCCGCTTCGACACCAGCCTCCGCTGGCAGAGCAACCGCACCGTGGGCAATCTCCACTACTACAGAGTGAGCGACGGCGAGGAAATACGCAAGATACGCACCACAGAGGCGAGTGTAGGCTTAGATTACAACCCGGGTGTTACCTATGTCAACACCAAGCAGCAGCGACTGCCTATCAACCTCGACAGTCCTGAAATCTCGCTCCGCCACACCATGGGCTTAGACGGATTCATGGGCGGCCAGTATCAGAGCAACCTCACCACGCTGGGCATTTACAAGCGCCAGTGGCTGGGAAGTTTCGGTTATATGGATTTCAACATCGTGGGCAAGGCGCAGTGGAGCAAAGTGCCTTTCAGCATGCTCATCCAGCCACCGGTCAACCTCTCTATCTTTGAGCAGGAGGCAACCATCAGCATGATGAAGGACTGGGAGTTCCTGAGCGACCGCCAGCTGTTCTGGTCAGTAGCCTGGGATATGAACGGCAAGTTGCTCAACCGCATTCCGCTCATCAAGAAGCTGAAGTGGCGTGAATATGTAGCCATCAAGGGTGTTTGGGGCGATTTGACCAGCAAGAACGACCCGAGCAAGAACCTCAATGATGAGAAGCTCTTCAAGTTCCCTACCAACTCCTATACCTTTGGCAAGACGCCATACTGGGAGGTTGTAGCCGGCGTGCACAACATCTTCAAGTTCTTCGGAATCGATTATGTTCGCCGCCTCAACTATTACGACCATGCAAACATCTCTAAATGGGGCGTCCGTATGGGCTTCCTCATGACATTCTAATAAGAAAAAGATGCCTTGATGCAGTATTTTTACTGCGTCAAGGCTTTTACGCATATATATAAACAACTATAAGAGAGTAAATACAATGAAGATTCTATTAGCAGACAAACAGGACATCACAAGAGCCGGATTGAGCTATGTGATCAGCAAGATGGAGGGTTTGGAAACCCGGACCGTCGAAGACAAGGCAGACCTGATGCTTGCCTTAAGGGAGAACGAGGATACGGTCGTGATACTCGACTATACCCTTTTCGACATCAATGATGCTGCCGAGTTACTGATTTTAAACCAGCGTTTCCCCTATACGCGCTGGCTTCTGTTCAGTGAGGATCTGAGCGCCGATTTCGTGAAGATTCTCATCGCCAGCAGTACGCAGTTCAGCGTGTTGCTGAAGGAGTGTTCGCTAATGGAAATCAAGGAGGCGATCCGTTTCTGTGTGGCAAGCAACCGTTTTGTCTGCCAGCGCATGATGGAGGTACTTCTGGCTCCGAAACAGGAGGAGCAGGAGAAGATCAACCTCACCAAGACCGAGACAGAGATTCTGAAGGACATTGCGCTGGGAATGACGACGAAAGAAATAGCCGAGAAGCGCTTTTCCAGCTTCCATACGGTCAATACCCACCGCAAGAACATATTCCGCAAGTTGGGCGTAAACAACGTTCATGAGGCTACGAAATATGCGCTGAGAGCCGGTTTGGTTGATTCGGCAGAATACTATATTTAAGTTTAGTTTATAGTTGATAGTTGATAGTTTATAGGGCTTAGCCGTTCGCAAGGTTGCTGTAAACTATAAACTTTTAACTATAAACTATAGAAAAGCCCTATAAACTATTAACTATAAACTATTAACTTTTTCATTGGGGGGTTAACAGGGTTAACAGTTAACAGCCGATTTTTGCATGGTCCCCCTCGCGTACCTTATTATATAATAATATATATATACTTAT
>CAVHWE010000060.1:0-12166 GCA_963639495.1 bacterium
CCAGGAAATTCACTGGCGATGCGTCTAGAAAGGATAATAATCTTTTGATCATAGTCTATATCTTTATATTAATATCTTGCAAAGATAATAGATTTTTTTCATTTTATCTCATTATTCTATTTGTTTTTCATTTTTTTGTATTATCTTTGTCTCCAAATAAGATCAATGAATGAATTATGAAACGATATAAATCCTGCACTCTGATTATATTGCTGCTGTTGGCATCGGCTCTTCAGGCATATGCGCATATTTCCAGAAATATGTTCATGCTTTCCAATCTCAATACTGACAATGGTCTTTCCTGCCCTCGAGTTTATTCTATTGTCGAGGCAGAGGATGGTGCCATGTGGATAAGTACTAAGCGTGGAGTTGACCGATATAATGGGCAACAGGTAACCAATTATACTTTATACACAGAGATGCCGTATAGTGATGCTAGTGGTAGAAGTATTAAACTGACTAAGGATGCGCAACATCTGATTTACGCCTACGACAACAAGGGAAAGGTGTATATATATGATAAGAGGAAAGATACATTTGTTTTGAAATGTAATCTTCAGCATATTTTAGGTGGAAGTATCGTGTTGAACGAACTGTTGGTAGACGGAAAGGGCAATTTCTGGTTAGCTATGGATAGAGGCATTTATTGCTTATCAGCAGCTACTGATGGAAAGGAGATCGTTCGGGAGACAGCTAAGGGTAGGTTTGTATTGAAAAATACCTATATTAATCATATCCAATTTATAGGTCAGAAACTCTTGATAGGAACATTTAAAGATGTTTATTGCTATTCGATGTCTGCCCGGAAGTTAGAAAAGAAGATTAGTGGCAGTTCTGTAGTATCCTCTTATCATGATATTGCGGGACATCGTATCTGGCTGGGTACTTTTCACGAAGGAGTTAAAGTAATGGATGATCGTACTTGGAAGCTGATAAAATCTGCTGATTTCCAATCTTTGCAAAACATTCCTAAAATTCCAGTACGTTCAATCATTTTATATGATAAGCAGACTCTTCTGATGGCTGTAGATGGAGCTGGAATATATGCTTATGACAGTTCGAATAAACAAACCAAGCTCTTGCTTGATACAGATGGACGTCCTGGTAATGTATTGAATGGTAATGGATTATATACCTTGTGCTGCGATCGTTTTGGCGATTTATGGACAGGCTCTTACTCGGGAGGAGTAGATTTGGCAATACCGATGAAACATACATTGGAATATATCACACATGAATATCTCAACAATCAATCACTGATAGACAATTGTGTGAACGATGTTTTCCAAAGCCGTGATGGGAAAATATGGTATGCCACAGATAAAGGAGTAAGTGTTTATGATGCGCAGACTCGTCTTTGGTATCATGGATTATATAATAAGGTGGCGCTTACGATTTGTCAGACTGTAGACGGCAGAATTCTGGTTGGTACCTATGGTAATGGCGTATATCAGGTTCATGCTGATGGCACTAGTATGCCTGCTTATTCTGTGGAAACAGGAATGTTGAAGAGTGATTACGTATTCAGTCTTTTTACTGATAGCGATGGTAATATTTGGGTGGGATGTTTGGATGGAGATATGGCTTGTTTCCCTTCAGATAAATATAATTTGAATGGAACGGGAAAGTCGGTATTCTATCTGCCTGTCAACGAAGTGCAATGCATCACGGAATCACCGGATAAGCGTTTTATTGCTGTAGGAACTTCGCATGGAGGCTATTTGATTGATAAGCGTGAACCTTTGCATCCTCGTCGTTTCTTTTATCCTGAACAGTATCCTGAAAAAGACATTAATTTGTTTGTCAACAGTATGGCTTTTCAGGATTCCCGTCATATCTGGATCGGAACGGATGGAGGAGGACTCTATGATTATGATTTCCTGGCAAAGAAGTTTAAGCGTTATACTAATCAGGACGCTTTGCCTTCTAATACAGTTTATGGACTTATAAAAGGTATTAATGGCAATTTGTGGATAAGTACGCATAAAGGATTGGCGTTCATGAAACAGGGGAAGATAGTAAACCTCAACATCTTTAAGGGAATGGAACGTGAGTATAACCGGATGTCTGTTGCGTGTACTTCAGATGGCAGGGTGCTTTTTGGCAGCAACGATGGAGTTGTCGCTTTGACTCCTATGTTTGCCAAAGGTTTGAATTATGCCGCTCCACTTCGTATTCATAGTGTTGAGGTTGAAGGTGTCGAACGTTCCGATTACTGGAATGAATGTCTCTTTGAAATGTTGAAGGAAGGCAAATTGAAACTTAGCCATAATGAGAATACGCTGGTTGTTTCTTTCGAGAGTATCAATTATCAATACCAGTATGATATTCAATATCAATATTATTTGGAAGGATACGACCGTAATTGGAGTAAACCATCTTCTAATCAGTTGGCACGATTTGTAAATTTGCCTTCGGGCAGTTATGTGCTTCATGTAAAGGCTATCTGCAGAAGTAATGGTAGAGAATTGGGAGAAACAACTTTGGAAATTCATATAGCCCAACCTTGGTGGAATACCTGGTGGGCATGGATTATCTATCTCTGTATTTTTGCTGCCATCTTATATTTTGTCTGGCAGTATTACAAAGAGCGCTTACAGCGAAAGTATTATGATGAGAAAATCAATTTCTTCGTTAATACTGCCCATAACATACGTACTCCTTTGAGTCTCGTGTTGGCTCCTCTTGATAATCTGGCTAATGATTCCAACTTGAGTGAGAAAAGTCGTGGATTCTTGGATATGGCGCATCGCAACGGCAACAAACTATTGAAGATGGTTACAGAATTGCTTGACTTCCAAAAGGTAGAGCAATCTGCCGAACAGGTTCGCCTGCAAGATATAGAATTGCCGATGCTTTTACGTGTGCAGTTGGAAAAATTTGTATTGGCAGCTCAGGAGAAGCATATTCAACTGTGTATTGAAACGTGTCCGCAGCAACAGATTCATTCTGATGTCAAAATGATGGATCTGATATTGGAAAATCTTCTCTCGAATGCTATCAAATATACACCTCAAGGTGGAAAGGTTACGTTGTCGGCTTCTGTTGAAGGCAAGATGGCTATGATTCATGTATGTGATACAGGTATAGGTATTCCAAAGGCCGAAATTAAGAGTATCTTCAAGACCTTCTTCAGGGCTTCTAATGCGATAAATTCTCAGGAAATGGGAAGTGGATTAGGACTGATGCTTACACGGAAGCTTGTAGAGAAATTAGGAGGAAAGCTTAGTTTCGTAAGTGAGGAAGGAAAGGGTACTACTTTCTGTGTGAAGGTGCCATTAGGTAATGTAACAGATTCTTCTGTTCGGCTTGTAGGAGAAAAGAAAAATGTTGCAACTGAATCTTCTTTAGCTGAAGATAAGCATGATGAAACTTGCCAGACTGTGTCTTCTGCGGTTCTGCAGGATGCTGATGTTTCAACAGATACACTTCTTTTTGTCGATGACAATGAAGATCTTCGCAAATATATCAGAATGACTTTTGGTGATTCTTATCAGGTAGTTGATGTGGAGAGTGCAGAGGCTGCCTTGAAATATTTGAAAGAGGGCGGGGTATGTGATATCGTTGTATCTGATGTCATGATGCCGGGAATGCACGGAGATGAGTTCTGTCGCAGCATCAAGGAAAATAAGGAAACATCATGGCTACCTGTTATCCTGCTGACTGCTAAGGCTGGTCGTGACTTTATGATAGAGGGACTCGGACTTGGTGCTGATGACTATATAGCCAAGCCATTCGATACTGCTATTCTTGCGAGCAAGGTTGCCAGTATTTTGAAGAATCGTCGCCGGTTGAGTCAGTATTATATGGACAGAAGCCTTGCTCTTGTTAGAGGAGAGGTTGCTTCTGAGTCTGCTTCTTCCGAGCAGATTGTGGGTTCTGATTCTTCCGATGAACACTTGGAACCTACTGGAACTTCTGAAGAGAAAAAGGATGATACTGTCTTGAATAAGCAAGGCCAGACATTCGAAAATGTGGCAGAAGCTGTTCTGGATCCGCAAGACCAGGCTTTTGTAGATAAAGCTACCCGTTTGGTGTTGACTCATCTGAGCGACACAGACTTTAATATTGACCGACTCTGTAGAGAGATGGCGATGAGCAGAACGCTTTTCTATGGTAGGCTGAAGACTCTTACGGGTCAAAGTCCGCAGGATTTTATGCGTTTGATACGTCTGGAGCAGGCTGCAATCTTCCTGAAACAGGGGGATAGTGTGCTGGATGTATCTGTGAAAGCCGGTTTTGTAAATGTGAAGTACTTTAGTACTGTATTTAAAAAGTACTTTGGAGTTTCTCCAAGTAAGTATCTGTAAATTAGAGTTTTAAATTCAAGGAAAAGGTTTCTGTTTAGACGATATGTCTGAATTGAAACCTTTTTTTGTTTGTTATCTAACCCTCTGAAAGTTCCTTTTCTTTATCTTTGCAACCAGATTCTGTTAAGTAAGTCAAACAGTTATTTAAAAAACGAAACAATAACAATATAAACATAAAAATGAAAAGGAACTTTTTGAAAATTAGCCTCTTTTTAATAGGCGTCTTCACATGTTTCTCATGCGAAGCAAGTACATTGCCCTCATCCGGCAGTTCTGAAGGTGTAGGCGAATCCATACCTACTGCCCAGCAATGGAATAAAGATGTTGTGGGGTGGAATCTTGGCAATGGATTCGAGTGCTCAGCTCCTGGACAGGATGGTGAGTCGATGCAGATTGGCAACCCTGATGGTTCTATCCATGCAGAGACAGCCTGGGGCAATCCCGTTGTTACCAAGAAGATGATACAAGCCGTGAAGAAGGCAGGTTTCAATGCCATCCGTATTCCAATCCGTTGGCAGTGCCACATTACCAACGCTCAGGCGATGAGTATCGACAAGGCTTGGATTGCCCGTATCAAGGAGGTGGTGGGCTGGTGCCTTGACAACGGTTTGAAGGTTATCATCAATGTGCATCATGAAAAATGGCTCGAAAGTCGTCCTACCTATCAATATAAGGAAGAAAACTGCCAGAAGCTTGCGCTTCTTTGGATGAATATCGCCTCTGAGTTTGCCAATTATGATTATCGTCTTGCTTTCGCAGGAACTAACGAAGTGCATATCAAAGATAACTGGGGCAAACCTACTGCCGAGAACCTCGAAGTGCAGAATGCTTACAATCAGATATTCGTGGATATGGTTCGTGCCACAGGCGGCAACAATGCCAAGCGCCACCTCATCTTACAGACTTACGTTTGTAACCCATGGTTTGGCATCGAGAATGGAGATTTCATCATTCCGAAGGATGCCGAAGGCAATGGCAACAACTATATGAGTGTGGAATTCCACTACTATCAGCCATGGAGCTACGCCGGCGATTGCACCTACGATTACTGGGGTGATGCCTACAAGGATGCTGGCAAGATACCTGCAGACAACGAGAAGACGATGACGGATTTCTTCGACAAGGTGGTGAATACCTGGAGCAACAAAGGACTGGGTATCGTAATAGGAGAGTGGGGAGTAACCGATCACTATAAGTCAAACTCAGAGAAAGTGCATGAAAACATGACCTACTACTGTAAGTTCTTGACTACGGAGGCTCGCAAACGAGGCTTCTCTACTTTCGTTTGGGACAACAACCACTTCGGCAACGGCTCTGAGAAGTATGGTATCTTCGACCGTTTCAAGAGTATGAAGGTGAATGCTCCTTGGATTCTCGAAGGAATCTTTGGGAAAGAATAATGTTAAACTAAAAACAAAAATATCAATTATGAGAAAGAAAACTATGTTTCTCGGCCTGCTCGGTGCAGGTTTGATGTGGATGCCTGCTTCTGCCATTCTCGCTGCCCAGATGAACAATGCAGCGATGAGCGTTCAGCAGAACCAAGGCATCAAGGGTACAGTGGTGGATGCCACTGGCGAAACCTTGATTGGCGCTAGCGTGAAGGTGGCTGGTACAACCAACGGTGCCGTTACCGATATAGATGGTAACTTTACGTTGAACTGCAAGCCTGGAGCAACGCTCGAAGTGAGCTATATCGGTTACAAGACGATGACCGTGAAAGCTGCTAATGGCATGAAAATCACGATGCAAGAGGATGGTAAGGCCTTGAATGAGGTCGTTGTTACCGCCCTTGGTATCAAGCGTGACCGCAAGGCTTTGGGCTATGGCTTGGAGGAGGTTAAAGGTGAGGAACTCACCAAGGCGAAGGAAACCAACGTCATCAACTCTCTTTCAGGTAAGGTGGCTGGTCTCGTTGTGCAGAACACCGCTGGCGGTGCTTCTGGTTCTACCCGCGTGCTTCTTCGTGGTAATACAGAAATGGCAGGCAATAACCAGCCTCTTTACGTGGTGGATGGTGTGCCTTTGGATAATACCAACTTTGGCAGTGCTGGTGAAGCTGGTGGTTATGACCTCGGTGATGGTATCTCTGCCATCAATCCTGATGACATTGAGACGATGACCGTATTGAAAGGTCCTGCTGCCTCTGCCCTCTATGGTAGCCGTGCTTCCCATGGTGTTATCTTGATTACGACCAAGAAGGCAGAGAAGGATAGAATTTCCGTGGAGTACAATGGTTCTTATACTATCGATACCCAGTTGGCTAAATGGGACGACATCCAGGAGATATACGGTGCTGGCTACAATGGCGAGCTTCCTAATGCGAGCACTTCTGGTACCAATGCCAGTTGGGGACCTAAGGCCGATGACTTCATGTTCAAGTATTTCGATGGCGAGGAGCGTCCATTCATGATGCATCCTAACAATGCTTCTGGTTTCTTCCGTACAGGTTTCACCACCCAGAACTCTGCCATCCTCTCAGTGAATTCCGGTAAGACGGGTATGCGTTTCTCTGTTACCGATATGCGCAACAAGGATATCTTGCCAAATACCAATATGAGTCGTGACAACTTCAACCTCCGTGTGAATACCTCAGCTGGTCCTGTTGACTTCGACTTCACCGCCAACTATACTCGTGAGAAGGTAAAGAACCGTCCTGCCCTTGGTGACTCTCAGAGCAACGTGGGTAAGAACCTCATGACCCTGGCGGGTACCTATGACCAGGCTTGGTTGAAGCACTATGAGGATGCCGACGGCAACTACTCCAACTGGAATGGTAACGATCAGTATAACAAGAATCCATACTGGGATCTCTATAAGAACAGCAATACATCCGACAAGGACGTGTTCCGTTTTACGGGTAAGGCCATCTGGAACATCAACAAGCACCTCAAGTTGCAGGGTACCATCGGTACCGACATCAACAGCATGAACTTCGAGGACTTCATCGCCAAGACAACTCCAGGAACTCCTGCCGGAAAGCTTACCGACCAAATCTTCAACAACCGCACATTCAACGCCGAGATACTCGCCCTCTACAACAACTCATGGGGCGACTTCGATGTCAACGCTACCGCTGGTGGTAACATCTTCAAGGTGAACAACAAGACCACTACTAACGTCGGTCTCAACCAGCAGATGAATGGCATCAAGAACATCATGAACTATCAGGAGCAGAACACTCGCGAGAGCATGTATAAGAAGCAGATCAGTTCTCTCTATGCCAGCGCAAGCCTTGGCTACAAGCATACTTACTATTTGGAGGGAACCCTCCGTGGCGATAAGTCGTCTACGCTCCCTACAAATAATAATACATACGTATATCCATCTGTATCGGGTAGTTTGGTTTTCTCTGAGTTTATCAAGAACAAGAAGTTCATCAATTATGGTAAGATTCGCGCATCTTGGGCAAAGGTAGGTAGCGATACCGATCCATACCTGTTGGCACTCAACTATACCACGGGCAAGTACAGCTACTCGGGTTATACCATCGGTATGATAGCCAACTCAACACAGCCGAACAAGGATTTGAAGCCTACAATGACAGGTTCTTACGAGGTAGGTTTGGAGATGAAGTTCCTTAACGGACGCTTGGGCTTGGATGCCACCTATTACAACCAGAACTCCAAGAACCAGATTTTGAGTTTGGCTTCAACCACCACCTCTGGCTATGCTTACCGCCTCATCAATGCCGGTGAGATTCAGAACCAGGGTGTCGAGATTGCCCTCAATGCCCGTGCCTTGCAGATCAAGGACTTCGCTTGGGACTTGGGTGTCAACTTCTCGAAGAATACCAACAAGGTGAAGTCGCTCGTAGATGGCATGGACTATTTTGAGCTTGCCAAGGCCACATGGTGCGGTGTATCAGTAGGTGCTCAGGTTGGCGAGAACTATGGAGCTATCCGTGGACACGACTTCCTCTACAACGACAAGGGACAGGTGGTTGTCGATGCAGCTACTGGTCTTCCAAAGATTGACCAGAAGGTCAAGACCATCGGTAACTCTACTTGGGACTGGACAGGTGGTTTCTACTCAACCTTCAGCTACAAGAACTTCCGCCTCTCTGCATCCTTCGATGTGAAGGTAGGTGCCGACATCTACTCTATGTCCATGCGTTCTGCATATCAGACAGGTAAGGCAAAGGGAACATTGGCAGGCCGTGAGGAGTGGTACACTTCCGAGGAGGCTCGCAAGGCTTCGGGTATGGACCTTGCCGCATGGCGTGAAGCAGGTAACTGCAAGGGATTTGTCGTAGAGGGTGTCATCGACAATGGCGACGGTACTTATCGCAAGAACGACATCGCCGTGAACCCTGAAGATTACTGGAAGCATGTGGCAAATGGCGTGCAGAGTGCCTTCGTTTACGACAATTCTTACGTGAAGTGTCGTGAGATTACTTTCGGCTATACCTTTCCAGAGAGCATCCTGGGCAAGTATGTCAAGGGCTTGACCGTATCCTTCGTGGCTCGTAACCCATTCATTGTTTGGAAGAACATTCCTAACATCGACCCAGACTCCAGCTACAACACCTCAGGTCTAGGTCTGGAATATGGTTCCCTGCCATCTCGCAAGAGTTATGGTTTGAATGTGAACGTGAAGTTCTAGTCTCGAAAAAATGAATCAATTTCTTTAGAAGAGTTCTAATATATAATAAGGTAAGAAAATGAACAATATAATCAAGAAATATATAGGTAAGAGCAGCCTGATGATGGCTTTCGCCCTGATGGCAACCGGCACTGCGATGACTTCTTGCTCTGATGATACCTTGAGCAACATCAATACCGACAAGACCAAGGTGAGCGAGCTCGACCCTAACGCACAGTTGACAACAGCTTTGTTGCAGACTTACGGTGACTTCAGTCTGATGGATACCTACCGTAACTATATCTCAGGTTTTCCACAGTATTTCGCTGGTGGTTGGAACGTAACCAACTATTCAGGTTCCAATTTCCGTGAGGACGACATCGCTCGTCGTGTCTGGGACCGCTACTATGAGGTCAGCATCAAGAACCTCGTGGATGCCATCCACAATTCTGCTGACAAGGCAAACTTGAATGCGGCACTTCGTATCCATCGTGTCTATCTCACGGCAGTCTTGGCAGATACCTACGGCGACGTACCTTGTTCTGAGGCAGGTCTGGGTTACATCTCAGGCATCGCCACCCCTAAGTATGATACCGTAGAGGAACTCTACAACTGGTTCTTTGATGAGCTTGACGCTTGCGAGAAGCAGCTTGGCACCGGTACCGACCGCATTTCAGGTGATGTCACCAGCATGGGTGGTGATGCCGCCCAGTGGAAGAAGTATGCCAATGCGCTCCGTATGCGCTATGCCATGCGCATTTCCGATGTTAATCAACAGAAGGCAAAGGAAGAGTTTGAGAAGGCTGTGGCAGCCGGTGCTATCGCCAGTGCAGCAGATGATGCTTACATCAAGTATTCTGATTCTCCATTTACCTATTATGATGGAGCCAACGATTACGATTTCCGTACCAATGCCTTGGGAGAGATTCTCTATGGTCAGGATGCCACATCGCCTACCATGGTATGCTCTACCTTGTTCTATCAGTTACAGAATACCAACGACCCTCGTCTCTATCGCATCTGCCGTCACTACTACAATATCAAGCGTAGTCAGGTGAAGCCAGACAAGGAGCAGAACATCGACTTGACCGATGATTTCCTGGCTTACTTCCAGAGCAAGAATCTCGGTGAGGAGCCTTGCAACCCTGGTGCTGCCTGGTACACAGACTGGATGAATCCAGCTACAATTGACGACCTTCCTACCTTGAAGAAGTATGCTGAGATAGGCGAGAACACTTATGCCAACTCTGATTATATAGCTCGAGCAGGTCGTCCTTGCCTGAACATCGACTTCGAGATGCCTTCTTGTCCTGGCGACTTGATGAGCTATGCTGAGGTGGAGTTCCTCAAGGCTGAGGCTGCAACCAAGGGATGGAATGTAGGTGGTGGTGATGCAGAGAGCCACTACGAGGCTGGTGTTCGTGCCAGCATGGAGTTGCTCAACAACTACTATCTTACATCCAACAAGATTTCTAAGGAAGAGATAGATGCGTTCATTGCCAATAATCCGTTGGGTGACAATCCTAAGGAGACCATCAACACCCAGGCTTGGATTCTTCACATGATGAACCCTTCTGAGGGTTGGGCTAACATGCGCCGTTCTGACTATCCTGCCATCTTGAATCGTGATCTCTTGACCAAGAATGGTTTTACTTACACAGATTCTAACTGGTCAATGCCTGTCCGCTTGCAGTATCCTGAGTTGGAAGGTCAGTACAACAATGCCAACTACAAGGCTGCCATCGACCGCATGGGTGGTACCGACGATTGGCACAAGCGCCTCTGGTGGGACAAGGCTGATGTAAACCTTCAGCCAGCCTTCAATCCTCCATTCGGAAAGGGATACAGTGAGTAGTGTTTAATGCTTAATGTTAAATGTTGAGTTTTATAGGACAATAAATAGAATAATTAATGATGAATAAGACAATGAAACAATATAAGGGAAAAGTCTTGAAGGCTATGATGATGCTCTTAGCCGTGGGTTTCGCACTGGCTGGTACATCTACCTTGTCTTCTTGCTCTTCTGACGATGAACCATACTTCACTGTCAGCGAAGATGACAATCCACGTATCTTGAACACCGACTTGGCTGATTCCAAGATAGACCGCAAGACTAATTATAAGTTGGAAATCAAGGTGACTCCAGTTCACTACACCACTGTGACATGGTTGCTCGACGGCACTCAGATTGCCGAAGGTAATACTATCGACCAAACTTTGCCTGTAGGTATTCATGAACTGAAGATTGTGGCAACCACCACCAAGGGTAAGAGCACATCCCGCACCTTGAAAGTTACCGTAACTCCTGCTGCCGATGACCCAGCCTTGGGTACCAATGCCGTCGAGCTTTGGGTAGCTCCAGGTGCTGAGACCACTATCCATAAGTGCAAGAATCTCGGTACAGTTGCTAAAGTAATGGTAGGTAGCAAGGAAGCAGCCTTCGAGGTTCTCGAAGAGGGCACAGCCTTGAAGCTCACAGCTCCTACAGGTTTGGAGAATGGTGACTATGATATCACTTTGGTAGATGGTGAGGGCAACCAGTTCCCTAGCGGTACCATCAAGGTAACTACAGAGCCACGTCCATCTATGGAGAACACCCTCTGGGAAGGTGAGTTTGCCGTGACATGGAGTACACCATTCGATGCCTTGAAGGATACCTTCCTCTCAAAGGTGAAGGCTGGCACCATCCTCCGTGTCTATGTAGATGGAAATGGTCAGGGTACCGCTGCTACCTCTTGGTGGAATAACATCCTTACTGGTAAGGGCGACCCAGAGCGTGGCGACATCATGGTGAATGGACCTGCTAAATGGGAGTTTGAACTGACCGACTTGTCTATCCAGCTCTTGACAGAGCAGAATGGTCTCCTCCTCGTGGGTGACGGTTACACCGTAAAAAAAGTAACTATTGAATAATATATTGGAAAGTTTTCCGTTTTATCATAAAACGTCAAACCTTTACGACTTATGAAGAAAATATTATTATCTATTTCATTATTGGCATTGGCTTATACAGCCAGTGCCAATGTTCCGGTTATCAAGAGCGACCCTAAGATTGAGGCTCAGGTAGAACAAACCCTGAAGAAACTCACCTTGGAGGAAAAGATAGGTCAGATGATGGAATTGGTGACTGACCTTTTTGGTGCCAACGACAAGAACGGTGTGTTCTATATCGACGAGCATAAGACCGATTCTATCCTTTCTCACTATAAGATTGGCTCTATCCTCAACGCTCCAAATACCTGCGCTCCTACAGCCAAGCAGTGGGAGAAGTA
>CAVHWE010000061.1:0-12050 GCA_963639495.1 bacterium
CCCCTAATGCCATGCAGCAAGATGCAATGCATGCCTTGTTACGAAGTGACAAAGACGTGGTGGTGCTTTCGCCTACGGGAAGTGGAAAGACCCTGGCCTATCTCTTGCCCCTTACCCAACTGGTGGATGCTGGCGATGATATGCCGCAGGCTATTGTGGTTACACCAGGAAGAGAACTTGCCCTGCAGTCGGCTACTGTTCTCAAGGATATGGGAAGTGGTCTGCGTGCCATGGCTTGCTATGGAGGCAGAATGACGATGGATGAACATAGGGTGATGCGTCAGGTAAGACCGCAGATCATTTTCGGTACACCAGGACGTCTCAACGATCATCTGGATAAAGGAAACCTTTCTGCCGAGCATGTCAAGTATCTCGTTATCGATGAGTTTGATAAATGTTTAGAGATGGGCTTTCAGGACGAGATGAGCAGACTCTTGCAATCCTTGCCACATCTGGAACGGCGTATCCTGCTTTCTGCTACAGAGGCTGAAGCCATCCCGCAGTTTGTGCATATGGGAAGGGTAGAGAAGGTTGACTATCGGCTGGAT
This sequence comes from bacterium, assembly GCA_963639495.1. GTDB lineage: Bacteria > Bacteroidota > Bacteroidia > Bacteroidales > Bacteroidaceae > Prevotella. The sequence continues at coordinate 549 of CAVHWE010000061.1, forward strand.
GACGAGCAGGTTCCTGAGCGTGTACATATATATAAGGTAAGGAGTGAGCAGAAAGACAAGCTTGAGGCTTTGTCGAAGTTACTTCGCAGCTTTGGGGATGAAAGCAGTATCGTGTTCCTCAACTATCGAGACAGTGTGGAGCGTACAGACCAGTTTTTGCGTCAGGAAGGCTTTTCTACCTCCTGCTTCCATGGAGGTATGGAACAGAAGATGCGTGAGGATGCGCTTTACAAGTTCAGCAATGGCAGTGCCAACATTTTTGTAAGCACCGATTTGGCTTCGCGTGGACTTGATATTCCTAATATCGACAATATCGTTCACTATCATCTTCCCGAGAGCGAGGACGGATACATACACCGTGTGGGAAGAACTGCACGATGGGAGTCGAAAGGTAAAGCCTATTTCCTGTTGGGACCTACAGAAAGCATTCCTGAGTATGTTGATGCTGAGGTGGAAGATTATGAGATTCCGGCCGAACTGCCTGCGCCTGCTCTTCCACGAATGGCAACGCTCTATATCGGCAAGGGCAAGAAAGACAAGATAAGCAAGGGCGATATTGTAGGTTTCCTCTGTAAAAAAGGAGGTCTTACGACTACAGAGATTGGAAAGATAGACGTAAAAGAAAGATATGCCTATGTTGCTGTGGCACGTCCACGCCTCAGACAGGTGCTCCGACAAGTAGCAGGCGAGAAGATTAAAGGCATCAGGACAGTTGTAGAAGAAGTGAGGTAAACTGCATGAATATGCATGCTTTTTTAGAAACTGAGTGATAAATTGTTAGTTTTTTGCTCAAAATACCAAAAATGTGCAGAAATATTTGGTGGTTTCAAATATTAATTGTAATTTCGCCGATGTATTTTTCCAATAAAGGAGAACATTACACTAAAACTTAAATAAACAACAGATGAAGAAGTACAATTTTAACGCAGGTCCATCAATGCTTCCACGTGAAGTGATTGAGAACACAGCAAAGCAGATTTTGGATTTTAATGGTTCAGGTCTTTCATTGATGGAAATCAGCCACCGTGCTAAGGATTTCCAGCCAGTAGTTGATGAGGCAGTCTCCTTATTCAAGGAGCTTCTTGACATTCCTGAGGGTTATTCCGTAATCTTCCTTGGTGGTGGTGCGTCATTGCAGTTTATGCAGATTCCAGCAAACTTCCTCATCAAGAAGGCTGCCTACATTAATTCTGGCACTTGGGCTAAGAAGGCAATGAAAGAGGCAAAGCATTTTGGTGAGGTCGTGGAGATCGCATCATCGTCCGACGCCAATTTCACTTTCTATCCACAGGTTCCTAACACTGTACCAGCCGATTGTGATTACTTGCATTTGACAAGCAACAATACTATATATGGTACCGAACTCCGTGTAGATCCAGACGTAAACGTACCATTGATTTCTGATATGTCTTCAGATATCATGAGCCGTCCAGTAGATGTTTCTAAGTATACTGCCATCTATGCAGGTGCTCAGAAGAATCTTTCTATGGCAGGTGTTACCGTTATCATCGTAAAGGATGATATGCTCGGCAAGGCCCCTCGCGAGCTTCCTACTATGCTCGATTATCGTACTCACGTAGAGAAGGGCAGTATGTTCAATACTCCTCCTGTTGTTCCTATCTATACCTTGATGGAGAATCTCCGCTGGTTGAAGGCTAATGGTGGTGTTGAGGCTGCTGACAAGCGAGCTCACGAACGTGCAGAAGTTCTTTATGCTGAAATCGACCGCAACAAACTCTTCAAGGGTACTGTGGAAGAGGCTTCACGCTCATTGATGAACATCTGTTTCGTGATGAACGATGAGTACAAGGAGTTGGAGAAGCCATTCCTCGACTTCGCTACAGAGCGTGGCATGGTAGGTATCAAGGGGCATCGCTCAGTGGGTGGTTTCCGTGCCAGCTGCTACAATGCACAGACCATGGAGGGTGTTCAGGCACTCGTCAAGGCCATGCAGGATTTTGAAGCACAACATTAATTTTTGAATTTGTATGAAAGTATTAGTTGCAACAGAAAAGCCATTCGCAGCGGCTGCTGTGGAAGGCATTAAGAAAGAAATAGAGGGAGCAGGCAACGAATTGGTGCTGCTCGAAAAATATACAGAGAAGGCTCAGCTTCTCGATGCAGTGAAGGATGTGGACGCGATGATTATCCGTTCTGACAAGGCTGATGCCGAGGTGCTCGATGCAGCAAAGAACCTGAAGATTATCGTTCGTGCCGGTGCGGGTTATGATAACATTGACCTTGCTGCTGCTACTGCTCATAATGTAGTGGCTGAGAATACTCCTGGTCAGAACTCTAACGCAGTAGCTGAGTTGGTATTCGGCTTGTTGGTCTTTACTGTACGTAATTTCTACAACGGCAAGGCTGGCAGCGAGTTGAAGGGTAAAAAATTGGGTATTCTTGCTTTTGGTAATGTAGGTCGAAATGTGGCTCGCATCGCCAAGGGATTCGGCATGGAAGTAGCTGCTTACGATGCATTCTGCCCAGCTGATGTTATCGAGGCTGCCGGTGTTCATGCTGTAAAGTCACAGGATGAGTTGTTCCAGACTTGTGACATCGTTTCTCTTCATATCCCTGCTACTCCAGAGACTATCAAGAGCATCGACTACAAGACCGTAAACCAGTTGCCTAAGGGTGGCATCCTCATCAATACAGCGCGTAAGGAGGTTATCAATGAGCCTGAGCTCCTGAAACTTCTCGCTGAGCGTGAGGACTTGAAGTTCATCACTGATATCAAGCCTGATGCTGATGCAGACTTTGCCAAGTTCGAGGGTCGCTACTTCTCAACTCCTAAGAAGATGGGTGCACAGACTGCTGAAGCAAATATCAATGCCGGTATTGCTGCAGCTAAGCAGATCAATGCGTTCTTTAAGGATGGATGCACTAAGTTCCAGGTAAATAAGTAATTATTCTTCCCATACATATAGCTCATGAAGGGTGCTTTTTCACAGAAGCACTCTTGATGGGCTTTTCATGTTTTTATTAAACTAGTCAATTTGAACAAAATATTATGGCAATAGTAAAACCTTTTAAGGGAGTAAGACCTCCTAAAAATCTCGTTGAGCAGGTTGAGTCTCGTCCTTACGATGTTCTCAATTCTGAGGAAGCACGTGCCGAGGCAGGCGATAACGAGAAGAGCCTTTATCATATTATTAAACCTGAAATCAATTTCGAACCAGGAACTTCTGAGTACGATCCTCGCGTTTATGAAAGCGCTGCCGAGAACTTCAGAAAGTTCCAGGAGAATGGCTGGTTGAAACAGGATGATAAGGAACAGTATTATATCTATGCACAGACTATGAACGGCAAGACTCAGTATGGTCTTGTGGTAGGTGCGTATGTAAACGACTATATGACGGGTGTCATCAAGAAACATGAGCTGACACGCCGCGATAAGGAAGAAGACCGTATGAAGCATGTGCGTGTATGCAATGCCAATATCGAACCAGTATTCTTCGCTTATCCTGATAATGAGGTGCTTAACGAACTTCTGATGCGTTATGCAGCAACAAAACCGGAATATGATTTCATTGCTCCAATTGATGGTTTCCGTCATCAGTTCTGGGTTGTAAGCGATGATCAGGATATTGCCACAATTACAGCGGAATTTGCCAAGATGCCTAGCCTTTATATTGCTGACGGTCATCACCGTTCTGCTGCAGCAGCTCTGGTAGGTGCAGAAAAAGCTAAGCAGAATCCTAATCATACAGGTAAGGAGGAATATAACTACTTTATGGCAGTTTGTTTCCAGGCAAGTCAGCTTACCATTCTCGATTATAACCGAGTTGTGAAGGATTTGAATGGTCTGACTTCTGATCAGTTCCTCGATGCTTTGACAAAGAATTTCGAGGTGATAGATATTGATGCAATCAATGTGAATGTATCTGGTGATGAAGAGGGCATACCTTGCTATGAAAAGATGGCTATTGATGATGCTATCAGCCAGTTTGGCTTGGATATTCTGAAACCAGCTGCTCTCCATTCTTTCCTCCTCTATCTGGATGGTAAATGGTACGGTTTGTTTGCCAAGCCGGGAACCTATGATGATGCTGATCCAATCGGCGTGCTCGATGTGGATATTTCATCTCGCCTGATTCTTGATGAAATTCTGGGTATCAAGGATTTGCGTTCTGATAAGCGCATCGATTTTGTGGGCGGTCTTCGCGGTCTCGGTGAGTTGAAACGTCGTGTGGATAGCGGCGAGATGAAGATGGCACTTGCTTTGCATCCGGTTACTATGCAGCAGATTATGGATATCGCTGACAGTGGTAAGATTATGCCACCTAAGGCAACATGGTTTGAACCTAAGTTGCGTAGCGGTTTGATTATTCACAAGTTGGATTAATGATAGACGAATTTAAGACTATATCAGATACGATAGGCGAGGGATATTACACCGAGAAAAGGAGTAAGTTTCTCGCCTTTGCTCACCATGTTACAACTGTTGACGAGGTGAAGGAAATTGTTGCCGGGTACCGTAAGAAATATTACGATGCCCGACATTGTTGTTATGCATATATGCTAGGTCCTGAACGGACAGAGTTCCGTGCCAATGATGATGGCGAACCTTCTTCTACAGCAGGAAAACCAATCCTCGGCCAAATCACGAAATCAGAATTGACGGATATTTTAATTGTCGTCATCCGATATTTCGGAGGAGTGAAATTGGGAACCAGCGGACTCATTGTTGCTTATCGTGAAGCTGCCATTGATGCTTTGGCTCATTGTGAGGAGGTTACGCAACAGATAGAGGAAATAGTAACCTATGATTTTACTTATCCGATGATGAATGATGTGATGAGGATAGTCAAAGATATGAATCCGCGTATCCTGGATCAGACTTTCGATAATACTTGCAGCATCAAACTTTCTATCAGAAAGAGCGAGGCTGAGCAGTTACGTTCCCGTCTGAAAAAGCTGTCGTTTGAATAGCAGATAACTGACAGACAAATGAATAACTGCTGGGTAAATAAAAAGAGGGTGAATCATTAATTTATGATACACCCTCTTTTTGCTGGTTATTTCTTTTGAATTTATCCCTTTTCTTCCAATTCCTTCTGCAATCGGATGATTTCATCGCGATATTGGGCAGCTTGCATGAAGTCGAGGTCTTTGGCAGCTTGCTTCATCAATGCCGTAGTATTGGCAATGCTCTTCTCCAATTCTTCCTTGCTCATACTGCGAACAATAGGGTCGGCAACGAAGGCTGCACTTTCCGGTTCCACGTAAACGCGAGGCTTGGAACCCTCGGCTCCCATCGGAACAATCTTTGCTCCTTCTTCCTTGCTAGTAGGCAGAGCTGAGGTTATTGCTTTCACAATCTGTTTTGGTGTAATGCCATGGTCTGCATTGTATTTCAACTGGATGCTTCGGCGGCGGGCAGTTTCATCTATCGTTTTCTGCATGCTGTCTGTGATGTTGTCTGCATACATGATTACCTTTCCGTTCACGTTTCGGGCTGCACGGCCAGCTGTCTGGGTCAGAGAACGGTGACTGCGCAGGAAACCTTCCTTGTCTGCATCGAGAATAGCTACGAGCGAAACTTCCGGCAAGTCGAGTCCTTCTCGTAACAGGTTGACACCCACCAGTACATCGTATACTCCTGCACGGAGATCGTTCATGATCTTTACTCGGTCTAAGGTTGCCACATCACTGTGGATATAGGCAGCCTTTACGTTGTGGTTGAGCAGGAACTCGGTGAGTTCTTCAGCCATTCGTTTCGTGAGAGTCGTAATCAGAACTCGCTCATTGCGGTGTGTTCTTGTTAATATTTCGTCCAGAAGGTCATCTATCTGATTCTCACTCGGGCGAACTTCGATTTCCGGATCCAGGAGTCCTGTAGGACGAATCAGCTGCTCTACAACCACGCCTTCGGCTTCTCTCAATTCGTAGTCTGCCGGAGTTGCACTTACATAGATTGCCTGCGGAATGAGATCGTGAAATTCCTCGAACTTCAACGGGCGGTTATCGAAGGCAGCAGGCAAGCGGAAACCATATTCTACCAGGTTCTTCTTGCGCGCCCGGTCGCCTCCATACATGGCGCCAATCTGCGGAATGCTCACATGGCTCTCGTCAACCACAAGCAGGAAATCTTTAGGGAAGAAATCGAGCAGGCAGTATGGGCGCTCACCTTCGTGTCTGCCATCAAAATAGCGGGAATAGTTCTCGATGCCCGAACAGTGGCCCAATTCCTTAATCATTTCCATATCATATTCTACACGTTCCTTGATGCGCTGTGCCTTGATTCCATCTCCAATACTCTTGAAGAATTCTACCTGTTTAACCAGGTCGTCCTGAATTCTGCGAATGGCACTTTCCTGCTGTTCTTTTGTTGTTACGAAAAGGTTGGCTGGATAAATCTCGTAATCTTCGAACGAGGCAAGGCGGTGATAAGTGAGCGAATCCACTTCTTCGATACTGTCAATCTCATCGTCCCACCATGTTACGCGCAAAACATGATCGCTGTAAGCCATAAAGATGTCAACCGTTTCGCCTTTCACTCTAAAGTTGCCACGTTGCAGTTCTATGTCATTTCTAACGTAAAGTGCATCAACGAGTTTTCTCAGAAATTCATTTCTGTCGAGTCGTTGCCCGCGATGAATCTTGATGATGTTCTCCTGCATCGCCACAGGTCCGCCCATACCATAGATGCACGATACGGATGAGACAACGATGACATCCTTTCTGCCCGAGAGAAGGGCAGAAACAGCACCGAGTCGCAACTTGTCTATTTCATCATTGATGGCGAGGTCTTTTTCTATATATGTATCAGTCGTTGGCAGATAAGCTTCCGGCTGATAATAGTCGTAGTATGAAACATAATATTCTACAGCGTTCTCAGGGAAGAAACCCTTCATCTCCTGATACAGTTGGGCGGCAAGAGTCTTGTTGTGGCTCAAGATGAGCGTAGGCTTCCCCACGTTGGCAATCACGTTTGCCACCGTAAAGGTTTTACCCGAGCCGGTTACACCCAACAACACCTGTGCAGGGTCTCCTTCAAGCACCCCCTCTGTGAGTTGCTTGATGGCTTGCGGCTGGTCGCCAGTTGGCTTATATTTTGATGTAATCTTAAAATCCATTTTCTTCCTGATTTCTTCTCAAAAGTTCTGTTTCAAGGTGCAAAATTACAAAAAAAACGCCATTAATCGTTATAAAGATTAATTTTTTACGAAAAAATGTATCTTTTCTTTTGATAATAAGTAAATTATGAGTAACTTTGCAGTTCAAAATGAGAATTATGAAAAAATTGACTCTTATTGCATCGTGTGTTGCATTGCTCTTGTCGAGCTGTGCCCACGAATATAACCAGGTATTGAAATCAGGCGATTATACTTATAAGTATGAGTACGCCAAGCAGAGCTATGCCCAGGGCAAGTATTCCCGTGCCATTCCTCTTCTGCAGGAACTGGTAACGATGAAGAAAGGTTCTACCGAGGGTGAGGAATGTTTGTACATGCTGGCTATGGCCGAGTATGGTATGAAGGATTATGAGACTGCTGCAGAGTATTTCAAGAAGTATTACTCTTCTTATCCTAAAGGTAAGTTTGCTGAAAATGCAAAGTACTTTGTGGGAGAGAGTCTGTATCAGAATGCTCCAGAGCCTCGTCTTGACCAGAGTACCACGATTACAGCCATCGCAGCCTTTCAGGAGTTTCTGGATCTTTATCCAGATGCCCGATTCAAGCAGCAGGCTACAAACCGCCTTTTTGCTCTTCAGGACCTCTTGGTTGAGAAGGAGTATAAGAGTGCCAAGCTCTATTTTGATATGGGCACCTATTTCGGCAACTGTACCAGCGGAGGCAACAATTATGAGGCTTGTATCGTAACTGCACAGAATGCGCTTAAGGATTATCCTTACAGCAACCGACGCGAGGAGTTTGCATCGCTCATCATGAAAGGTAAATATGAACTGGCAAAGATGAGTGTCGAGAAAAAGCAGCTGGAACGCTATCAGGATGCTGAGGATGAGTGTTATGGCTTTATCAACGAATATCCTGATTCAAAGGACCGTGCACTTGCCGAGAAGTATATTGAGAAGTGCAAGCTGTATGAGAAAGAGCATCCGGAGACTGCTCTCGACCAGCTTGGCAATAATGCCAATTAAAAAAAGCATATATATAATAAGGTAAAAACAATATAATAATAATAGTACTATAATTATGGATTTCAAAAAATCAAAGGCACCAGTAAACACAGTAACTCGCAACATTATGGATCTCTGCGATGATACCCATAATATCTACGAGAGCGTAGCTATCATTGCAAAGCGCGCTAATCAGATTTCTATCGAAATCAAGCAGGAGTTGAGCAAGAAACTTCAGGAGTTTGCTTCTTATAACGATTCTTTGGAGGAAGTTTTTGAGAACCGCGAACAGATTGAAATCTCTCGCTACTACGAGAAGTTGCCAAAGCCAACTTTGCTCGCTACAGAAGAGTTTATTGAGAATAATATTTATTGGCGCGATCCTACCAAGACATCTGCACCAATGGTTCACGAGAGCGAAATTTAATATTCCAGAGCTATATGATACAGCGTAAACAGACATTATTTCTGCTCTTTGCTGTCATCGCTATTGCTATCTGTCTTTTCCTTCCTATCGCCAGCATCGCAGCTAAGACGATGGGAGGAGACACTATGGTTTATAACCTCGGAGTGGTAGGGGAGGCAGGAATGCAGATTTCAACTACTTGCGTTCCTCTGTTCCTTCTGCTCGCCGTTTCAGCCATCATAGCATTGGTAAACATCTTTTTGTACAAGAATCTGAAGCTTCAGAAATCACTCTGTTCACTTGCCATGCTTTTTGCAGGTTTATGGTATGTAGATTATATCGTGATGTTCATGGGCTTGATTCCTGTTCCTGAAGCAGAAGGAACGATGAAGTTTCAGTTTGCCGCTTGCCTTCCTTTGGTAGCAATCATATTCGAATGGATGGCAATGAAAGGTGTGAACGATGACATCAAACTCTTGAGAGCAGCAGACCGAATCAGATAAAAAATGCTAAAAAAGCATTTGAATATCGATAAAAGTTTGCTCAATTCAAATAAAAGTAGTAATTTTGCACCCGCTGTCACGAGATGGCAGCATAAAATTCAAACCTCATTATAAATTAAATTAAAATTAAGATTTAAAAATGGCAACAAAAATCAGATTGCAGCGCGGCGGTCGTAAGAGCTATGCTTTCTACAGCATCGTAATCGCTGACGTTAGAGCACCACGTGATGGTAAATTTACTGAGAAGATTGGTACTTTCAACCCTAATACCAATCCAGCTACTGTAGATTTGAATTTCGAGCGCGCACTCTACTGGGTAGAGACTGGTGCACAGCCAACAGACACAGTTCGCAACATCCTCAAGGGCGAGGGCGTTTACTTGATGAAGCACCTCAAGGGTGGCGTTAAGAAGGGCGCATTCGACGATGCTGAGGCTCAGAAGCGTTTCGACGCTTGGAAGAATAGCAAGGACGCTAAGATTTCTGCTGTTCGCGAGGGCGATGCTAAGGCAAAGAAGGAAGCTGCAGCTAAGGAGCTCGAGGCTGAAAAGAAGATGAACGAAGCAATCGCTAAGAAGGTAGCTGATAAGAAGGCTGCTGCAGCTGCTGCTGAGGCAGAGGCTAAGGCTGCTGAGGAAGCTCCTGCAGAGGAGGCTCCAGCTGAGGCTTAATCTTCGACAGAATCTTCTTTTGAGATTTTAAAGTATAAAGGTTGAATTTCTCTTTCGGGAAATCCAACCTTTTTTTTGTTTCTTTTGATTATGGGTGATAAAAAGGAAAACAGTTATTCGCATATTCTGAAATATACAGGATTGTTTGGCAGTGTGCAAGGATTGGGAATTCTTGTAGGAGTTTTGCGCAATAAATTTACGGCGCTCTTCCTCGGACCTTCTGGAATGGGACTGCTGTCTCTTTTCAGCTCAACGATTTCTGTTCTCAGTTCTGCGTGTAATTTCGGCATTCCTACAAGTGGTGTTAAATTTATTTCTGAAAAGGAACATGCTGCAGATGAATCGCAGTCCGAAAAGGCTGATATCGCCGGGGCGGTTCTTCTTGTCCGCACCTATAGTCTGCTTGCTGCATTTTTCGGAGCCATCGTCTGTGTTCTTCTGGGTCCGTTACTCAATGGGTTTACTTTTTCCTGGGGCAATCATACGCTACATTTCATTCTCCTGGCACCAACCATTTTCTTTACGATTCTGGCTGGAGGTGAAACAGCCATTCTGAAAGCTACCGGACAGTTGCGTGCGTTGGCGATGCAGGCAAGTCTTCTGGCTATTCTTCTGCTTTTGGTTTCGGTTCCGGTTTATTGGATATTTGGTGAGAGAGGTATTCTGCCCGTTCTGTTTATTTTGGCATTTATGCAATGGGCTCTGAATTTTCGATATTCCCGACGAGTTGTACGGTGGGGCGTAAATATGCGAAAAATGACGCTAGTTGCAGGTTTCCCACTTTTGCGACTTGGCGGGGCATTTGTACTTTCGGGTTTGATGAATAGCGGATGCGAATTTCTGATTCGTACCTTTTTGAACCAACAAGGCGATCTGGAAGTTGTCGGACTTTTCAATGCCGGTATAACGATTGTCTTTGTTTATGCGGGAATGGTATTTTCGGTCATGGATCAGGATTTTTATCCCCGTCTCTCCGGCATTTCGGGTTCCAGAAAAAACGAGGAGTCTGTAAAAGAACGCAATCTCTGTGTAAACCGCCAGCTTGAGATGAATGTCCTGTTGCTGGGGCCTATCATTGCAGCTATCATTTTAGGTCTGCCTCTCATTATTCCGATATTATACAATGCCCAGTTTATGGGGATGCTTCAGATGACTCAGCTTGCTGCTGTTGCCATGTTGTTCAAGGCGGTTTATCTTCCAATAGAATATCTCCCGCTGTCAAGGGGAGATTCCAGACTTTTTCTCATTCAGGAAAGTTTTTGTGTTATCTTGCTAATAGTCTGTGAAATAGCTGGCTATCAGTTAGATGGATTGAGAGGAGTAGGAGGGGGTATTGCCGTTGCTTATGCCATAGAGACCTTAGCAGTATTGGCTTTCAGCAGAGCCGTTTATGGTTATCGGTTATCCGCTCTTGGTTTCAGATTCTGTATCTTTCAGCTTCTGATTCTGCTCCTGGTGTTGTTCCTGGTTTTCATGATCAGTTACTGTGATTGGCTTTATTGGCTGATTGGTGTTATCATTGTACTCATGAGCACATCGTTTAGTTTTAGGAAAATTAGAAAACTTGTTAGATAAGAATAGAAATACTGTAGGATAAATTATTTTCTCCGAAAGATAGAAGAATATCTCCGAAAGATAGAAGAATATCTCCGAAAGATAAAAAAATATCTTTCGGAGATAATTTTTTATTCCAGTAGGATATTGGATTATTCCAGTAGGATAAATAAGAAAAAGCCTTGAGAATCAGTTGATTCTCAAGGCTTTTATATGTTTTGTATCTCAAAGAAATTACTTCTTGTTGATAGCGAGGTCGATAGCTACAGCGATAGCAACAGTAGCA
>CAVHWE010000062.1:0-11980 GCA_963639495.1 bacterium
TGGATAAATTCCGCATCAATAAGACTTCTACATCTACCTTCGATGAGACATGGCAACCAGTATGGGGTGAGGAGAAAGAGATACGTAATCATTACAACGAACTTTTCGTTGAGATGGAGAAGCCTTCCAATGGTAGGTTTATGAATCTTCGTTTCCGTGTCTATAACGATGGTGTAGGTTTCCGCTATGAGTTTCCTCAGCAGCAGTTCCTTCCTTATTTCGTGGTCAAGGCAGAGCATACGCAGTTTGCGATGACTGGTGACCATAAGGCATGGTGGATTCCTGGTGATTATGATACTCAGGAATATGACTATACAGAATCAAAGCTTTCTGAAATCAGAGGTTTGTTGCAAGGAGCAGTGAGCAGCAATGCTTCGCAGACCATCTTCTCACCTACAGGTGTGCAGACCTCATTGCAGATGAAGACAGCTGATGGCATTTATCTCAATATCCATGAGGCTGCTTTGGTGGATTACTCTTGCATGCATTTGAATCTCGATGACAAGAACCTCGTGTTCACCTCTCAGCTTACCCCTGATGCACAAGGCAACATGGCTCACATGCAGACCCCATGCCATACTCCATGGCGTACCATCATGGTAGTGGATGATGCACGCAAGGTGCTTGCCTCTCGCCTTATTCTCAATCTGAATGAGCCTTGCAAATATTCAGATACTTCATGGATCAAGCCTGTTAAGTACATTGGTGTTTGGTGGGAGATGATTGGTGGTGGCAAACAGTGGTCTTATACTAACGACCTACCATCTGTCAAATTGGGAGAAACCGACTATACCAAGGTAAAACCTCATGGTCAGCATCCTGCCAATACAGAGAATGTGAAGAAGTATATCGACTTTGCAGCCAAGAACGGATTCTCGCAGGTGCTTGTAGAGGGTTGGAATATAGGTTGGGAAGACTGGTTTGGTCATAGTAAAGACTATGTGTTCGATTTCCAGACTCCTTATCCTGATTTCGACATTAAGTATCTCAATGACTATGCTCACTCCAAGGGTGTGCGCTTGATGATGCACCATGAGACGTCAGCTTCTGTGCGTAATTATGAGCGTCATTTGGAGGCTGCCTATAACTTGATGAATAAGTATGGTTACAATTCGGTGAAGAGCGGATATGTAGGTAACATCATTCCTCGTGGCGAGCATCACTATGGTCAGTGGCTCAACAATCACTATCTTTATTGCGTAACCGAGGCTGCCAAGCACCATATCATGGTCAATGCTCATGAGGCTACTCGCCCAACAGGTCTTTGTCGTACCTATCCTAACTTGATAGGCAATGAATCGGCTCGTGGTACAGAGTATGAGTCTTTCGCAGGCAACAAGGCTTTCCATACCACTGTATTGCCTTTCACTCGTTTGCAAGGTGGTCCTATGGATTATACCCCTGGTATCTTGGAGGGCGATATGAACAGGATTGATCCAAGTAAGCATCATCATATCAACTCTACCTTGGCTCGTCAGTTGGCATTGTATGTTACGATGTACAGTCCATTGCAGATGGCAGCTGATATCCCAGAGAACTATGAGAAGTATGCAGATGCCTTCCAGTTTATCAAGGATGTAGCTATCGACTGGGATGAGAGTCGTTATCTTGAGGCTGAGCCTGGTCAGTATATTACCATTGCCCGCAAGGCTAAGGGCGAAGACAAGTGGTTTGTTGGTTGTACAGTGGGTGAGACTCCTCATCAGTCTACCCTGAAACTTGATTTCCTTACACCGGGCAAGAAGTATGTTGCTACAATCTATGCCGATGGCAAGAATGCAAGCTACAAAGCCAATCAGCAGTCATACGTCATCACTAAGCGTGTGGTAACCAATAAATCTACCCTTAAACTGAATGCTGGTGCAGGTGGTGGTTATGCCATCAGTCTCATGCAAAAGTAAAAAGATAGATATATTTTTCTCCCCATACCTATACCTTATTATATATAGGGGTATGGGGAGTTTATGTTCATCATCCTTATAAAATCGTTTTTATGAGAAAACCTTTACTCCTCTTCTTGCCTAAACGTATGATGGTGTTGGCATTGCCCCTCATGCTTTCCCTTTGTAGTTATGCTGCCACAGTTACTTCGCAGTTGTCTGTCAATATGAAAACCGACAAGGCTTGCTATGTACCAGGACAAACTGTTACGTTTGTGGCAGAAGGGAATATTCCTTCTTCGGCCAAGGTGCGTTATCGTTATGGTTCCCATGTGCTTCTTGTCCAAGACTTCTCAGAGGTGGCTAAGAGTAAGCAGTGGACTTGGTTGCCACCATCTGCCGATTATCAAGGTTATTTGGTGGAATTGTATACAGAGGGCAGTGGTGTGGAAAATATTCTTGGTACGATAGCCGTAGATGTTTCCAGCAATTGGAAACGTTTTCCACGTTACGGCTTTGTCGCTGACTTTGATAATTACAGCAGTACAGTCGATAAGAACGCCAACATCAAGAGCGAGATGGCATATCTCAATCGATTGCATATCAATGGTGTGCAATTCCAAGACTGGCAGTGGATGCACCATCGACCTGTAAAATTGAATGGTGATGGTTCGCTCACCCAATGGTATACCGATATTAGCAATCGATGGGTAGGCGTGGAATATGTCAAGAACTATATTGCCACACAACATGCTTACGGCATGAAATCCATCTTCTATAACCTTTGCTTTGGCGCATGGAAGGATGCTGCAAACGATGGTGTGAAGTCTCAGTGGGCTTTGATGAAGAAGGATGGTAATGGCAATTATTATCAAGACTATCATGGACTCCCTTCTTCTTGGGCAAGCAATATCTATCTGCAAGTACCGGGCAATGGCGATTGGCAGCAATATATGGTGGAACGAAACAAGGAAGTGTATGGTAATTTTGATTTCGATGGTTTTCAGATAGACCAGTTGGGGTATCGTGGTACTGTGTATGACGCCAATCATCAAAAGGTAGATTTGCCTTCGGGTTATGGCTCATTCATTGATGCCATGAAGCAGGCTCATCCCGAGAAGTCCTTGATTATGAATGCAGTGTCGGGTTATGGAACAGAGCAAATCGTGAATAGAGATGTGGATTTCTGCTATAATGAGGTATGGGGAAATGGCAATGGATATGGTGGTGCGCCAGAAGACCAGTTTGCCAATCTCTATGACATCATCGCCACTAACGATCGCTTGAGCGACCATCAGCATCCCACGGTCTTTGCAGCCTATATCAATTACGACAAGGCTGACAATGGCGGCTCGGGCGACCACATGGTCAATACGCCTGGTGCCTTGCTTACCGATGCGGTGATGTTTGCCTTGGGAGGCTCTCACTTGGAGATGGGCGACCACATGCTCACTCGTGAGTATTTCCCAGCGGCTCCTTTGGCGATGAGCGACGAACTGAAGACTGCGCTCGTAAGGTATTACGATTTCCTGACAGCTTATCAGAATTGGTTGCGTGGCGTGTCTTCCAAGGCTGCTTATTCGGCTCATGTGAGTGTGAATGGCAATACGGTGAAGGCATGGCCTCCACAAGCAAACTCCATCGTGACGTTCGCCAAGACCGTGGGCAACAGTGATGTCGTTCATTTCCTCAACTTCTCCAACACCTCCGACCTTTCTTGGCGAGACCTCAATGGTACTCGCCAGAAACCAACCCGGAAGGACAACTTGGCTGTAACCATCCAAACCAACCGTAAGGTGTTTAAGCTATGGGTAGCCAGTCCAGACAGTCATGCTGGTGCGGTGCAAGAACTTTCGTTCGAGCAAATAGGCAATCAACTTACCTTTACGCTTCCTTCCCTGGAATATTGGACGATGGTGGTCATGGAAGGCGAGAGCCAGGTTTATCTGACGGGTGAGGCTGTGAAGAAAGATGGGTATGGAGCCTACGACCTATCGCAAGCCATACCTTTGAATAAAGCGAGTGGGAGCAACGTCTATAAAACCACGGTATATCTGAAAGGAAACGAGTTGTTCAAGTTTACTGATGGTCGTGATTGGGGATATTGCAAGAGCTATTGCTCGGAGTATGAGAATTATCAATTCAACTCCTATATTCAGTTGGCTCACCTCTCCACTTTTGGCAACGATTACAAGTTTTGTGTGCCAGAGTCGGGATATTACGACATTACCATCAACCTGGATAGCATGCGAATTGTGGTAAAAAAAGCCGATCCCATGGCAATAGAAGGCGTAACGGCGGATGTCGCTGCCAACAAAGACCATGCTCCTTGGTATTCTTTGGCAGGTGATCGCGCTCCCAATCCTCATAAGGGTATTTATGTGAAAAAAGGCAGGAAGGTTATTTTCAAGTAACAGGATCCGATCAGAACGGAAATAGAATATTAATTAATAATTAACAACTTAGATTATGAAGACAATTATTACTAGATTTTTGATGTGCTGCATTTTGTTTGCAGTTAGTTTTGTGACCTCTTTCGCAGCAGATAAGCTGATTCTCATAGGAGATGCGGCACCTGATGGTTGGGCATTGAACAATAGTGTGGCGATGCTGAATCAAGGCAATGATGTATGAAAAGTTACCGTACAGTTGAAAGCCGATGAAGGCTTCAAGTTTTTGACAGATACAGACTTTGGTTCATTCCAGTATCGTGCTGGTGACAGCGATGTAATGCTTTCAGACGGTGTGGCAGCCACGCTTTATGATTCAGGCGAGAATGCCAATGACAACAAGTTCAAGGTATCAGCGGCAGCCAACTATGACGTAGTTTGTGACCTTACCAACAAGACAGTGACTGTAACTAGGTCTGCTTATCAGGAGCACGCATTACGCTATGCTGCACTGTGGATGGTCGGTGGTGCTACTCCTGGGGGCTGGTCTATCGGTGATGGTGTGCAGTTGAACCAGCATGAAGATAATCCTTTGGTATATTCTGCTACCACATGGTTGACAACAGGTGAGTTTAAGTTGGCTACTAATAAATATGCTGATTTCGGACAGTCTATGTTCCAAAGAGATGCTGCTGATGCTACCAAGATGGTATTGGGTGGCGATGACAACAAGTGGAACATCACCGAGCCAGCCACCTATGATGTAGAGGTGAATGTCGCTGACATGACAATCTCTCTCAAGAAACACTATGATGGCTTTAAGGCTGATTGCATGTTGATACTGGGTGATGCTGTGAAGAGCGGCTGGGATATGAGCAACAGTGTGGCAATGTTGGAAGGTGAACCAGGCGTATGGACTGCTACCGTTTACTTGGCTGCCGACCAAGGCTTCAAGTTCTATGCCGAGAACGACATCTTCAATGGCTTCCAGTATCGTGCCGCAGGTGAAGAGAATGTAACATTGGCAGAAGGTGCGGCTACATCTTTGGTTTCTTCAGAGGTGAATCGCAATGACAGCAAGTTCCAGGTGGCTGAGGCTGGCAACTATGTCATTACTTGCGACCTCAATGCAGGAACAATCACAGTGAAGAAGGCTGACTATCAAGACAACGAAATCGTATATGCAGCTTTGTGGTTGGTTGGTGATGCCACTGAGAATGGCTGGGATTTAGGGCAGCCTGTCGTATTGGCTCAGAATGCTTCCAACCCAATGGTTTATACTGCCACTGCTGACTTGAAGGAAGGTGAGTTGCAGGTAGTAGTCAACAAGTTTACTAACTATAATTCTGATGTCTATGTAAGCGATGCAACAGATGCCACCAAGGCTATTCGTGTAAATAAAGATAGTGAGAAGAATAACTGGAAGATTACCGAGGCTGGCAAGTATGATGTGAAGTTGAATGTGCTTGACAACACCATGTCGATTATCAAGAATATTCCTTCTGCTATCTCTTCTGTCAACGCCAATGGGGAGCAAGCTCCTGTAGAATATTACACATTGGAAGGTATGCGTGTGAACCAACCTGTAAAGGGTATCTACATCATGCGCCAAGGTAATAAGGTCGTAAAAGTAAGTAATAAGTAGTTAGCATAATTTGTTTGGTTTTAGGTTAAGGTATGCCATGTCGGATGGCATACCTTTTCCGTATCTATAACTCATACTTGGGGGCAAATATTCTTATGTATGATAAGATGGATGAGTCTGAATATCCTTATTTCTTCGTTACAACTGTTTTCTATAATGGTATGAAGACGAATAAGGGTATCTATCAAATGCCGATTATGAATGGTGAGACGACGGGATAATATGGATTGCCTGTGGCAACTTGTGGCGCAAGCCGATATGCCTTGTCTGATAAAAGTTCGTTTGGTGGCTCTTTTGGGATAGTACAAATCACAATCTGAGGAATTTTACAACGGCTCCATTATTGAAGGATGATTTTTCGGGTGAGGACTTGACTCAAAACTTGACTGATTATGATTGCTTGAGCTGTGGATACAACAAGTTGCCTAGTGGAGCTATTAATGCCAATGACTAATCATATTCTCGGTCAGTGGAACGTGATCAAATAAAATCTCTCTCTTCACGGACGTGCGCTCCATCCCTATGGCGTACGTCCGTTTTTATTCTCTGCGATGCTCCGAGAAATCGCAATATGTCTTCTTCTCTTGTCCTACATGTTACAATGCTGTTACAACTCGCAATATCTTTCCCAAATATTTCGGAATAAGCAGAAATCTTATTAAATTTGCAACCGAAACGTAACAAACATTTCCACAAATACAAATGAATATGGATACAAGTCAATATCTTGTGATTTTTTTTCAGATTCTCGGTTCTTTAGCTTTGCTCATCTATGGTATGAAGGTGATGAGTGAGGCCTTGCAGAAGATGGCAGGATCTCAGTTGCGCCACATTTTGGGCGCTATGACAACCAACCGATTTACGGGAATGCTTACAGGTACCTTTATTACCTGTGCCGTTCAGAGCTCCTCTGCAACTACCGTTATGACGGTTTCTTTTGTAAATGCCGGTTTGCTGACTTTAGCCCAAGCTATTTCCGTTATTATGGGTGCCAACATTGGTACCACGTTTACGGCATGGATTATGTCGCTGGGTTATAATGTAGATTTAACGATTGTCGTATTCCCTGCGTTCTTCCTCGGCATTATGCTGATTTATAGTAAGAAGCGCCGTTATTTCGGAGATTTCCTTTTTGGTATCGCCTTCCTCTTCTTCTCGCTCGTTCTGTTGAGTAGTGCGGGTAAGGCTCTCGATCTGGAACATAATCCGGCGGTTATCGATTTCTTTGGTTCTTTTGATACAAAGAGTCATTTCACGATTGTAGTCTTCCTCCTGATTGGTACACTTATAACCTGTATCGTGCAGAGTTCGGCGGCTGTGATGGCTATCACCATCTTACTCTGTTCTACGGGCGTACTCCCTATCTATCTGGGTATTGCCTTGGTGATGGGTGAGAATATCGGAACTACCGCTACAGCCAATCTTGCCGCTTTGGGTGCCAATGCCCAGGCTCGTCGTGCAGCCTTGGCCCATCTGGTATTCAATGTCTTTGGTGTAATCTGGGTTCTCTGCCTGTTCTATCCATTTGTAGATTTCGTTTGCTCTATCGTGGGGTATGATCCTGATGGTGGTATGTCTGCGGCACAGAAGACGAAGTTGTTGCCAATTGTCCTGGCGATGTTCCATACCTGTTTCAATGTTTGCAACACGGGCGTTCTGATTTGGTTTATCCCACAGTTGGAAAAAGTTGTCTGCAAACTTATCAAGCCTAAGACTGATAAGGAGGATGAAGATTTCCGTTTGCGCTTTATCCAGGCTGGCATCATGAAGACACCAGAACTTTCTGTCTTCGAGGCACAGCAGGAAATCGGTAGTTTCGGCGAGCGCATCCATCGTATGTTTGGTATGGTGAGAGAGTTGCTGGATACTCAGGATTCCAAGACTTTCGACAAACTCTATGAGCGTATCGAGAAGTATGAAGGTATTTCTGATAATATGGAGATAGAGATAGCCAAGTATCTTGATCAGGTGAGCGATGCTCATCTGAGTGATGATACCAAGGCGAAGATCCGTGCGATGTTGCGTGAGATTTCTGAAATCGAGAGTATTGGTGACAGTTGCTTTAATCTTGCCCGCACCATTAAGCGCAAGGGTGAAAACAAGGAGGAGTTTACTGCCAAGCAGAGTGAAAACATTCATCAGATGTTTAAGTTGGTAGATGAGGCGCTGACTCAGATGAACTATATGTTTGCTCATGAACGCCATTCTATCAATCTGAATCGTACGTACAATATCGAGACAGAGATTAATAATTATCGTACTCAGTTGAGAAACCAGAACCTGGATGATGTGGATAACCATCTTTATACCTATGGTGTTGGTACATTGTATATGGATATCATTCAGGAATGCGAAAAGCTGGGTGATTATGTGGTTAATGTCGCCGAGGCCCGTATGGGAGTCAGAACATCTGTGGCTGTATAATGCAGAAAGTTATTGATAGAAAGAAATTAAAGTAATAAAAGCAAACGGGGAAGTATCAATGGATGCTTCCCCGTTTGCTTTTATTGTTTAGGTATTCTGAATGTTTTTATTTTTCCAATATTTCCTTCAGTTCCTTCATACCATCAGAAGCCCCTTTCATGATGTGCTCTATCTTGTAATATCCATTGGTGTTTACGGCACCCGGGTCTATCAGATAGATAGGAATGTGAGGCTTGGTATATGAAATCAGACCTGCAGCAGGATAAACGTTGAGTGAGGTTCCGATAATGACGAAGATATCGGCTTGCTGTACAGCTTCGGCTGCCGGCTCAATCATAGGAACGCTTTCGCCGAAGAAAACGATAAATGGGCGCAACAGGCTTCCATCTCCTGCTTCGGTTCCTGGCTTTACCTCGCAGTCGTCCTCTGGTAATTCCTTGATGTAGCGATAGTCGTAAGGGTCGCGGGATGAGCAAACCTTTGATAGTTCGCCATGCAGGTGGATTACGTTCTTGGAACCTGCCTTCTCATGCAGATTGTCTACATTCTGGGTGATTACCGTCACGTCGAAGTCTTTTTCCAGTTCCTTGATAAGTTTATGCCCCTCGTTAGGTTGCGCAGCATAGAGTTTATGGCGCAACATATTATAGAAGTTTGTTACTAGGGTAGGGTCAGCTTCCCATCCCTCATGGGTAGCTATCTGTTCTACAGGATAGTTTTCCCATAATCCATCATTGCCACGGAAAGTTTTGAAACCACTCTCCACAGACATGCCTGCACCGGTTAAAAATACGAGTTTCTTCATCTTATCACGTTTTAATTATTCATATTTTCTTAATCTTTTTATTAAGAATGCACAAATTTAGCAATTTTTCTGCAAATAACATCGTTTTAAGCGAGAAAAATGTTATCTTTGCACTCGTTTTAAGGACAAAAAGTACATTTTAAGATTATTAATACATTTTTATAAATAAATTTTATGGATAAAGTAAGTTATGCTTTGGGCATCGGCATCGGTCGCCAGTTGGCTTCTATGGGTGCAGAGAGTTTGAATATTGATGATTTTGCACAGGCTGTAAAGGATGCCATCGCCGGTAAACTTCAGCTCGGCGAGCAGGAGGCTCAGGAGTTGGTACAGAACTTCTTTGCAGAGCAGGAGGCTAAGGCTCAGGCTGCTGCTGCCGAGAAGGGCAAGGTTGCTAAGGAAGCAGGTGAGAAGTTCCTCGCCGAGAACGGCAAGAAGGATGGTATCATCACTACTAAGAGCGGTTTGCAGTATCAGGTTTTGCGTGAAGGTAATGGCAAGGCTCCTAAGGCTACCGATCAGGTAGAGTGCCACTATGAGGGAACGCTTATCGACGGTACTAAGTTTGACAGTTCTTACGACCGTGGTCAGACTGCTACCTTCCCATTGAACCAGGTTATCGCTGGTTGGACAGAGGGTCTTCAGCTCATGACCGAGGGTGCCAAGTTCCGTTTCTTCATCCCTTATCAGTTGGGTTATGGCGAGCGTGGTGCTGGTGCATCTATCCCTCCATTCTCAGCATTGATTTTCGATGTTGAGCTCGTTGCCGTTAAGTAATCTGTTAGTAGATATATTTAAACGAAGTAAAGGCAATCCTGGAATATAATAGATAAAAATAAAATTTAAAATATAAAATAAGAAAATGAAAAAGTTATTTTTCGGAGCCCTCGTGGCTTGTGCTGCTGCTACATTCGTAGGTTGTGGCAATTCTACTCCTAAGGCAGATCTCAAGACTGATGTAGATACTATGAGTTATGCTATGGGTATGTCTCAGACTCAGGGTCTGAAGGAGTTTATGGTAGAGCGCATGGGCGTTGATACTGCTTACATGGATGATTTCATCAAGGGTCTTAACGATGGTGCCAACGCTGGTGACGACAAGAAGAAGGCTGCTTACTACGCAGGTATTCAGATTGGTCAGCAGATCAGCAACCAGATGGTTAAGGGCATCAACCACGAGGTATTCGGTGAGGATTCTACAAAGTCTATCTCTCTGAAGAACTTCATGGCTGGTTTCATCACAGGTACTACTGGCAAGAAGGGCTTGATGACTGTTGAGCAGGCTGCTCAGATAGCTCAGGCTAAGATGATGGCTATCAAGGCTAAGAACATGGAGAAGGAATATGGTCCTAACAAGGTTGCTGGTGAGAAGTTCCTCGCTGCCAACAAGAAGAAGCCAGGAGTTGTTACTCTGCCTTCAGGTGTTCAGTACAAGGTAATCAAGGAGGGTAACGGCCCTATGCCAAAGGATACTTCTATGGTTAAGGTTAACTACGAGGGTAAGACAATCGACGGCAAGGTATTCGATTCTTCTTTCAAGCGTGGTCAGGCCGTAGATCTCCGTGCTAACCAGGTTATCAAGGGTTGGACTGATGCTTTGGTTCACATGCCAGCAGGTTCTGTTTGGGAGGTTTACATTCCTCAGCAGTTGGCTTATGGTGAGCGCGAGCAGGGTCAGATTAAGCCATTCTCTGTATTGATCTTCAAGATTGAGTTGATTTCTGTAGGTGGCAAGTAATTTTTGTGGAAACTCATTTTTATAGAGGACTTATAAATGAAGAAAATATTAATGACAGCACTCGTCCTCGTGGCGGGTGCTTCTTTGTTTACAGCTAGTGCTGCAAGCAAGAAGAAGGTTAAGAAGGCGGCTACTCTTGTTGAGTTGAAATCATCAGCCGATTCTTTGAGTTATGTAGCTGGTATGAATGCCACTCGTGGTCTGATTCCTTATATCCAGCAGAGTTTTCAGGTAGATACTGCCTATATGGAGAATTTCCTTCGTGGTTACAAGGATGCGCTTGCCATGGGAATCAATCCTAAGACCGTAGCTTATTCTGCAGGTATGGAGGTTGCCAAACTGGTAGAGAAGCGCGTATATCCTGGCACAAAGGAAGAGTTGAAGAGTACAGGCGATTCTATCAGCCATGCTATGTTCCAGAATGGTTTTATCGCAGCTTTGGCTAATGATACAACATTCTTTACCTCTAAGGCTGCTGCCGATTTCCAGAAGGAAGCTTTGGCTGGTGCTGGCGAGAAGTTCCTTGCTGCTAATGCCAAGAAACCTGGTGTAAAGGTGTTGCCTAGCGGTTTGCAGTATAAGGTGATTACCGAAGGTCATGGCGAAGTGCCTAAGGCTAGCGATGAGGTAGAAGTTATCTACGAGGGTCGTCTGATTGATGGTACCGTTTTTGATGCTACATCCAAGCATGGTGGCAGCAAGACCGACAAGTTCCGTGCCAATGGCTTGATTAAGGGTTGGACCGAGGCGCTTACTCTGATGCCTGTGGGCAGTAAGTGGCAGGTTTACATTCCTTACGAGTTGGCTTATGGTGAGCGTCAGGCTGGTCAGATTCCTCCATACTCTACTTTGGTGTTCGATCTTGAGCTGGTTAGCATCGTAAAGCCAGAGGTAAAGGCTGAGCCTGCTGGCGAGTTGAAGGAAGATGTAGCCGTAGGTGCAGAGAAGAAGGTGGCAAAAGCGCCAGCTAAGTCTGCTGCCAAGAAAGCTGCGCATTCAAAGAAGAGAAAGTAATTACTGAATTCATTTCAACAAGTAATTACTACTAAAATATAATAAGGTAAGAGCCAAGGATAGAGTGTTATCTTTGGCTCTTTT
>CAVHWE010000063.1:0-11976 GCA_963639495.1 bacterium
GGGCTCGTTAGGGACTTACACCCATTAGACAATATACATGCTAGTCAAACCAAAAGAAGTGTGACACGTTAGCACAACGTGCCACACTTTTTATTTTATAGCGCCTTTATTCTGATAGCGCTTCCACCGCTTGGAGCCAAATGTAGAGAGAGATTCGAAGTGTTTGTCACCTTCAATCGTTTATATAGAATAGGGTATGGATTGGTGCGATAATCGGCGCCTTCACCATCCGCATAGATTTCAGCATAATATGTCCTATCCTTATCCAAGAAGTCTAATTTCAAATACAAATCGCGAGCATCAGCATCGGTTGCCGCACCCACATACCAGTCATCACTCGCCTTGTCTTTACGAGCCATGGCAATATACTTACCAATTTCTGCATCCAAGACCAAGGACTTTTCCCAATCCGTAGGCACACTCTCGATGAAAGAGAAGGCTGGTTGGTTCTCATAGTTCTCAATCATATCCGCAGCCATCTGCCAAGGTGAATAAATCAAGATGTACTCAGACAACTGCTTGGCAAGTGTGGTTTGAGGATGAGTGGTTGGTTTCACCTTGTTCTCAAAATTGAAGATACCCGGCGTAAAGTCCATAGAACCTGCCAATCCTCTGGTAAATGGCAACACACAGATATGATATGGAGGATTACCACCATCTGGGCTCCAAGCATTATACTCTTGTCCTCGCATACCCTCGCCTGAAACCAAATTCGGATAGGTGCGGCACAAGCCTGATGGCATAGCTGGCTCATGATTCACCACCATGAGGTGATACTTAGCAGCCGTTTCCACTACCTTGCGATAATGGCGCACACCATACTGGGAATGTTGCAACTCCTTGTTGTCCAAAAGTGCATTCACATAACCCGTCTTGATGGCACGAATGCCCAATCGATGATAAAGGGAGAATGCACTATCCAACTGGTTCTCGAAGTTCTTGGCAGCACCACCCGTCTCGTTATGGGCTATCAAGCGAACACCCTTGCTGAGTGCATACTTCTGCAAACCTTCGAGATCGTAATCAGGATAAGGTTTGGAGAAATCAAACTTATCGCCTTCCTTGGTCCAATCACCATCCCAACCATAGTTCCATCCCTCTACCAATACACCGTTCATGCCATGCTTGGCAGCGAAATCGATGTATCGCTTGGTATTGGCTGTAGTGGCACCATGCTTAGGACCTTGTGCCCAAGTATAATCTTCCATGTGCATGCCCCACCAGATGCCCACATACTTACCTGTGGTTATCCAAGAGGTATCGGCAATCTTGCAAGGTTCGTTGAGATTGAGCATCAACTTGGATGTAATCAAGTCGCCTGGACGTTTGGTGATGAGGATGGTGCGCCAAGGAGAAACGAATGGAGTCTTGGCATAAACCTTCACACCATTTTGCCATGGAGTCAATGCAGCAACCAATGTTACGGCAGCACCAGGAAGTTGGCGTGGGGTATAGTTGATACTCGCATAATCAGTGAGGTTAGCCTCATGCAATGCCATATAGAGCGAATCGTTTACCTCGATGGTTATCGGCGTACTCACGGTATCCTTCTTGCTGAGCAAGTCCTTGGTCCACAATGCCTCATAATAGGTGGTACCATTGGTTGGCTCTGTCCATGCCTGTGCATCGGTAGGCATCGCAATCTGCGTCATCTCGTCCATGATGCGGAACTCGCCTAAGTTTTTCTGCTTAGGAAACTCATAACGGAAACCGATGCCATCGTTGAAGGCACGGAACACGATGTTGAGCTGGCGCTGACGCTTATCTGATTGTTGCAAGTGCAACTTAAGTTCATTATAATGGCAGTTCACCACCCTATCTTCTCCCCAAGGTTGCGTCCAAGTCTCGTTCTTGGTATCACGTGACTTTCCTATCACCTTAAATCCATTGTCGAAAGCACCATCGTTGAGGGTGAATCCCAAGAAGGAGCGATTCACGATAGGCTTGCCGTCTCGCGCTATCATGTAGAAAGGCTTGCCACCCTTTACGCCCACGGTAACCTTTAAGTGACCATCTGGCGAAGAAAGTACATCGGCAGCATGCGCCAATGAGACCGACATGAAGAGCCCCACGCATAACATCGCTGCCCTCATTGTCTTAGATATATTCTTTATCATATAATTGTTCAATTAGTATTCATCTGATTACAAATCTTTCATCAAGTCCTCAGCCTTGTTAGGGTCCAAGTTGGCGAACGCCTGATAAGCGGCATTGAGCTTAGCGGTGGCAGCGGCATCCTTGGCATACTTGCGGCGCAAGGTATAATGGCGATAGATGCTTTCAAGCACTTTCTTATCATACTTAACCTTGGCAAACTGCTGTACCATCTCAAGATATTTGAAGCCATCCTCTACGGTAGGTTCAATCTGAGTACCCTCACCAAAATCGTTCCAAGTAACCAACTGTAACATAGGAACCTTCTTGGTGTCAGCCACATTCAGCTGGTCACGAAACTCCTGTCCGTCTCGATAATCCACAGCTGTAATGTTGTCGCCCCAACCACCTTCCTTGTAGTAATCCTTAAAGCCAGGATAAGCAGAACCCATATAGGTAGAGAAATTCTGCTTCAGATTATCCAAGAAAGAAGCATTGTTGGCATTGACCCAAGTAAACTCGCCCATAGCATTATGGTTGCGGTCATCATTGGCATTCTTGGAAGCACCATAGAGAGCCAAGAAACATGGAGTGGTCTTGCGCACCGTGAGTGGAGAGAAGATTTCGGTCCACATGGAAGGAGCACGCTTGAAGTTTTCCGTGCTGACATCGATAGGACCAAAGCACATCAACAATGGGTTGCCATCCACCTTCACATAGTTAGGACTCTTAAAAAAATTATTATAGAGATAGATCATATCGTCCTGCCCCCACTTGATCTTTTGGCTCTGGGTAGACGCACCGTCCAGGTTGTTGCGATCCTCATAAACGATAGCCAACTGCAAGCCTGCTCGCTTCATGGCATCGAAGAGGGCCTCTGTAGATTCGGCACCATTACGAGAGCCATACCAGTCGACCAAGACACCCTCTATCCCCGAATACTTCATCAGCAAGGCATGATAATCGAGCACCACTGGGTCGCTGCTATCGTATGGTTCTGCCAATGGGTAGAAGTGAGAAGCAATCTCACGCTTGCCATCCGCCTTGATGTTATCTGGATTACAGCGATCCATCTTCCAGTGCATACCCCATTCACCACTAAACTCTTTGCTTTGGAACCATGGCATGTAATGCACAAAAATACGCATGTCGCTACGCTTCTCCACCTGTGCCGAGCTGGCAAAAGAAGAAGAAGAGGATTCTCTAGATATAAACACAGTTTCCTTCTCAGAGCAAGAGGTCATCGCCGTTAAGGCGATGGCACTCATTGCTAATATATTCTTGAATGATTTCATTTCGTAAGTATTATGATTTTTCCACAAGGGGATCTTTTCTAACTAATTCTTTGAAGTTTACTTTCCCTCATAATCAGGATTTTGCTTCAATGCAGGATTCAATGTCAGCACATTGGCTGGGATTGGGAACACACGGCTGGCCTTCGTTGCATCATATTCAGAGACAGGCTTCTCCCACCACTCCTTGAAGTAAGTTCCAAAGCGAACATTGACTGTACGGCGCAAGCCCTCGAAGATAAACTCGTGCAACCACTCCTTGTCCAAATCGTCCAAATTGATGGAAGACAAATCCTTCAATCCGGCACGACGGCGAACCTGGTTAACCAACTCTGTTCCGGCATCAGGTGTACCCAAACGTACATAGCATTCAGCCTTCATCAGCAAGATTTCTGCATAGCGCATCAATACCCAGTCGTAATCACGCTCCCATTCTTCATCGTCACGCACCTCATACTTGAACAAACGGGCACCTTGGCATTCAGAACCCTTCAAGTCCTTGCGGTTATCAATAGAAGTTACCTCCTCGGTATAAATCAACTGGTTACCATTGGTAGTCATGATGGTGCTACCATCTGCCTTGCTACGCTGTTCACCGATGAGCATAGACTCACGGCGCACATCATTCTCATCAAATGATGAATATACACCAGGCTGCGCACAGATACCATTAGCCGACCAGTTGCCACCATACTGTTTCACAGCAAAAGCCTTCCACTGCTGGTCATTGAAACTCATAGAGTTGAGATAGTTGCCCAGAGTTCCCTGCTTATGGTCGTAAGGAATAGCAAAGATAATCTCACTACTTGATGGCTGGGTAGCATCCGTGAAGTTGCTCTTATAGTTAGCCTCCAAAGAATAATTCTTCACCTTATCACAAGCGTCCAAGCACTCCTGCCACTTCGCCTCTCCGGTATAAGTCTCGGCGTTGATATACAGGCGGGCAAGAAGGGTGTTGGCAACATCTTGGGTAAAGCGACCATACGATTTAGTGGCGCTCAGATAAGGCATCACATCCTTCAACTCGCTCTCCACAAAAGCATAAACCTGCTTACGATCTGACTTGGCAGGCAACTCAATCTGCTCAAAGTCGGTAACAATAGGCACATCACCGAAGGTATTGAGCAACAACCAATAATAGTAAGCTCTCAAAGCACGTGGTTCAGCACCAATACGGGTCAAAGCCTCACCGCTCTGTCCTGACTTTTCTATCTGATACAGCACACTGTTACAGCTGGTGATACCATTGTAGCAATACTTCCAATAGCTCTCCAAGAGTTTGTTGTTGGAAGCCCAGTTGTGGCGCTGCATCTCAAAATACACACCATTATCATACCAGTTGTCACCTCGTGCAGGAATACAAGCCTCATCAGAAGCAGCCTCATCGAGGAAGAAGACGAACTCACAGGTAGGATAGCTGGCTATACCCGTGGTGGCATCGCTCAAACCGCGCAACGATGCATATACGGCAGCAGTAATGGTTTGAATCTCAGATTCAGTCTTGCCGTAGTTGTCCATAGGCACCTTGTCGAAGATTCTTTCGTCAAGGTCGGTGCATGCGCTCAACATCAGAGAGGCGCAAGCCATGGATAATATGATTTTGATAGGTTTCATATACTCAATATTTTAGAATGATACATTAACTCCAAAAATGAACGAACGTGTTCTTGGATATACATTACACAAGTCGATGCCAGGATTGTCGAGACCACTGGTGCTAATCTCTGGGTCCAAACCGCTATAGCCCGTGATGGTACATACATTATCGATGGTACCATATACACGGAGGGTTTCCAATCCCCATTTCTTGGTTCCAGGAATGGTGAAGCCAAGGGTTATCGACTGCAAGCGCAAGAAGGAACCATCTTCTATCCAATAGTCAGAATAGGTAATCTTGTCTGGCTTGATGCCTTGCTTAGCAAACTTATCAGGAATATTCTTGTTTGGCATACGGGTATCGGTGAAAAGCTGCATGTTGGTAGCATTCAAAATCTTCTGTCCAAACATACCATAAGCAGCAACACTCAGATCGAACCACTTCCATGTGGCATTGGTAGAGAAACCAAGATTGAACTTGGGCTGTGCAGAACCCAAGTAGGCCTTCTCGTCTGGATCATCAATCACGTATTCACCATTCTCATCGATACCACGGCAATGAGGACCGAAGAATGCACCCGTAGGATAGCCTTCCTTGACAATCTGGGTATAAGCATTAGACAAACCATCGATACCATGCAACTGTCCAGCTGGTGTACCTACATCTTGGAAGGTATCGTTAGACAAGCTGGTTATCTCCTGATGATTGTAAGAGAAGGTCAAATCGGCTGTCCAATTGAAATCCTTCAACTTCAAGACATCTGCATTCAATGTAAACTCCACACCCTTGTTAACAAGCGTACCTACATTGGCAAGCATAGAACTGTAGAGATAAGGAGGCTGAGATACTGGATAATTCCACAACAAGTCGGAAGTCTTCTTATAATAGAGGTCGATGGTACCACGGATACGGCTGAGTACACCGAAGTCGATACCTATATTATATTGGGCTGTAGACTCCCACTTCAAGTCAGGGTTGGCATTCTGAGATGGAGAATAAGAAGCCTTCCATGTTCCTGTGGCACCATCATAATAGCCGCCGCCACCTGCACCCAAGAGTGCCAAAGACTTATATTCACCGATGCCATCCTGGTTACCCGTTACACCATAACCGAATCTCAACTTCAAGTTATCGAGCCATTTGCGAGTACCCTTCAAGAAAGATTCCTCAGAGATACGCCAGCTGGCTGCTGCTGATGGGAAGTAACCCCACTTATGGTTGTCACCGAATCGAGAACTACCATCCGCACGAAGGGTAGCAGTAAACATATACTTACCATCGTAAGAATAGTTGACACGACCAAAGAATGAAGCCAAACGAGCCTCGCCCTTGTTGGAATAAACATCATCCTTGCGATAATCTACACCGGCACCCAAGTTGTTGTACAAGAAGCTATCGGTATCGAAACCACTGCGAGATGCACCAAAGCCTTCGTATACATATTTAGAATAAGAGTAACCTGCCATGGCGTTAAACTTATGCAACTTGGCGAAAGTCTTGCCATAACTCAAGTAGGTCTCCAACTGCCAGTTCTCATTATCAGCGAGCTGACGACGACCAGTACCGCCCACACTATTATTAGCTGCGTAAGAAGGCTGGTAATATCGGTTCTGCCATGATCCATACTCATAAGAGAGGTTAGCTACAGCATTCAAGCCCTTGATAATCTCCAAATCTGCCTTACCGAAAGCAAGCAAGCGATGGCGAGTCTGCTCTGAGTAATAATTGTCGTTATACTCCACAGGGTTCTGCATGTTGGTACCGCCCATACGGGTATAATTGCCATACTCGTCCTTAACAGGAACTGTAGGGTTCTGGTTGAGGGCATAATTGAAGATACCATAGAAGCCATAGTCTGGAGCACGATACTTATCATAGGTCATGTTGACGCCCAAGTCCATCTTCAACTTACCATTCAATCCATACTGATAAGCAGAAAGACTACCTGCCAAGCGGTTCATGTAGTTATGCTTCACAATACCCTCGTTAGCCTGATAAGAAGCAGCGGCACGATAACCATTTTTTTTGCGAGAGTTGCTGATATTGAAGTTGTGCGCATGAGAGATGGCTGTCTGTTCCAACTCCTTAATCCAATCGGTGTTGGCACCATAATCCACAGCATCAAGAATCTCATTTTTACGAACATAATCACGCCATTGGTCGGCAGAGAGCATATCTACATTCTTGGCTGCCTTGCCCACTGATACCCAACCACTATAGCTCATCTTGCTTACCTCGGTATCGGAGGCACGATTGGTTGTAACGATGATGACACCATTGGCACCACGGCTACCATAGATAGCTGCAGCAGAGGCATCCTTCAATACGTCCATGCTAACGATTTCTGATGGCTGCACGGTATTGATATCCACACCAGGAATACCATCTACCACGATGAGTGGAGAGTTGCTGGCACTGAGAGACGTACCACCACGAAGACGAAGGGCAGAACCTGTTGTTGGGTCACTGGAAGCCTGGGTTACAGAAAGACCTGCTACCTTACCCTGCAAAAGCTGTTCGGTACTGGTTACCAACCCCTTCTTCAAATCCTTAGAAGAGATAGAAGTGATGGCACCCGTCAAATCAGACTTGCGCATCGTTCCATAACCTACACCTACGATTGTGGCTTCTTGAAGCATAATCGCATTTTCCTTGAGCACCACCTGAAGCTGGTCTTTCGCCTTTACCTCCTGTGTCTCACAACCGATATAGCTGATTGTAAGTGTTGCACCCTTGGCAACCTGCAAAGTGAACTTTCCGTCCAAATCGCTGACAGTACCATTGTTTGGCTTAGACTTTTCGATAATGGAGGCACCAATAACTGGCTCGCCATTGCTATCGCAGACAGTACCCTTAAGTGTTATATTTTGAGCGGAAGCTACCATTGCCGTGAGTACGAATGTGGTACCTAAGGCTATCTTCCTCATATTTTGCTGTATCATTGTCTTATCATTTAAGAAGTTAGATTATTCAATTTCTGAAACTGGTACCAGTGGAATGGTTTTGTCTTCTACCACATTGCCATTGCGTGTTACAACGATGTGGAGACGGTCGAGGTTTTGCTCAGACTTGAAACCATCCAACAAGTTAACGGTTACGGTACGCAACTGGCGTGTTCCACCAAATTCACCACGAAGTGTGGTATTGCCACCAGTAATCTCATAGTTGAGATTGGTCATACCATCATCATACTGACGCATGATGGTCAAGAAATCGAGTTGGCTCAAACGGGTTGGGAAGGTTGAGAACACAGGGTCTGGTTCTGGCTCTACCTCACCACACTGCAATACAAAGTTATCACCACTTGCCGCTACACCCGTGGCTGCCCAATCGGTAGTAGGAAAAAGAAACATGATGTCTCTCATCTGATAACCATTCATCACCTCTTCGTCGGTGATACCATAATACTCCATTGGAGTCATGTCCATCTTATAGATGCTGCCATCACCAAAGTTTACCTTCTTCAACATGGTTTTCTGCACCAACTCAGGTACACCCATATTGGCTTCCACGATGTGGTCGGCAAAGTCATTAGGACCACTGTGCATATGAAGGTTTCCGAAGTCCTTTCCAGCCAAGGCACCTACACCCTGTCCACTGATGTTCAGTTTATTCAGATTGACGAGAATAGAAATATGATCCTTCATCGTAAATGTAGATGGATAAACCTGGATGTCCTTTTCGGTATCAAGGAAGTTTTGGAATTCGCTATTGAATGGATGAGGAGCCTGCAAAGATCCTGTTACGTCTTCCTTGGCATCATTACGGATATTCAGCCAAAAAATATCACCATTGGCATAAAGTTGCTCGGCTGTTACACCATAAAACTCGGTAGGAGTCATGGTGAGCTTATAGATACCATTGCCCACATATTTCAAGGTACAGGCATCAGAAGGATTATTCCATGCGTCTGGCGTTCCGAGGACATTCTCAGGGTTGCTTGGTGCCCATGTCCAGATATAGAATGGTTCGCCCTCTACCTGCATTTTCTCTGACATATCAAAATACCATGTCACCTCTTCATCTGGTGCATATACCACAGGGTCGCTGGTAATCGTCACTTGTCCCATTGTTCTTATTACGGACAACAAGACGGTCAATATCAACAATAATCTTTTCATAGCATTACTCATTATTATTCATTACAGGAATCAATGTATACACGTACGATACGAACGATGCACCGTTGGTTGAACGTGTCTTGGTAAGCTGCATGCTTGGCACAGAACCTGGCACAGAAGTGATAGATACCTCACCTATCTTTACCGTACGATTTGCATCAGAGAAGAATTGCACCTTTACAGGAGCACCATCCCAATTTTGGAAAGAGCGGTCTAACTTCCAATATCCTTCTGTTGGCAATATGGCTGGAGCACCAGAGGCCGTGAAGGTGGTTGGCTGGTTACCATTCTCCTCATTCAGAGAGAGGGAGAAATTCTCAAATTGGTCGGTTAGGTCTAATTCGGTCATACCCGACTTGTTGGCTACGGCAAGTTCATCCACTTGCTTGATTTGTGACAAGTTCCAAGTGCCACCTACCTTCTCATACATAGTAATAGGATCGGTATAAGACCCATCATCTAAGGAAGAGCAGGAAGCTAAAAACAATGCGCACAAAGTTGCTAAAAGCATTCTAGTTTTTTTCATACCTTTATTTTTTGGTTACTAAATCTTTTAATCTTGCTAGTTGAATCTTTAGTTATTTCATTTCAACGCTGCAAAGGTAGGAGTTTTAGGGCAAAACGACAAAAAATCAAGAAAAAGTATAATCGGTTTAAGGCAAATATAAACGTAAGTATCTGATTATCAGTATTAGAATTTTTGGATTGTATAACACCTATATGGCACTGTATTTAAGTATAAATGGCAGAGATTTCGTCGGAAGCCCTGCCATTTGCGCTATTTTATATCTTCATGATGCGTTGTTCGAACTCATCATTGCTAACTATCGACTTGTTCTTCACTCTCGTTTTGTAGGTATTGATGGTATTCACCGAATAATCCAAGAAATGGGCGATACGGTCGGAATCCGTTACACCCAAACGTATGAGGGCGAAGATTCGCATTTCCTTAGTGAGTACTTTCTTATCCCCCAAAGGTTTGCGGTCCTTTTCCTCAAAGAGGGCATTATACTTATCCACAAAATCAGGGAAGAGACGAAGGAAGGTCTCATCAAAATCACTATACATATCCTCTCGTTCCTTAAACAGCGAGGTGGCAGACAAGGAACGGATGATGTCATCATACTGGCGAGCAATCATCTTACGCTCTATCGACTTATACAGTTTCTCCAACTTTTCGATATAATCTGCGCTGGCATAAAACGACTTGCCGATATATTCTGTCTTAATCTTGTTAGATTCAGACAGCAGACGATTGGCTTCTTCCAACTTTTGGTTTCTCTCTCCAATCTTTCGATAAGCCAACTTCACCTTCTTTACCTGTTTTCTAACCAAGATGGTGCTGACAGCCAACACAACCAACAAAGCGAAAGCCATTGCTACGCAAAGAAACATGATATTACGCTGCGACTCCAAGTCATTGTTTCTACTTTGCTGGATAACCGGCAAAACATTTCCGATTTCAATCTTTCGTTGACGGGCATTATAGAAATTCGCATCGTCCAAAGCCTTCTGTACATATTCGATGGCAGTATTCACATCTCCCCTTTCATAGAGCATGGCACCCACCTCACGCAAAGCCATCGTTTCCTTTGTTGATGATTGCAAATCGCAAATCGCCGATTCTGCCAAATAGCGAAGCGCCTGGTCCTTGTTGCCTTTCAATTGATTGAGCCATCCCATGCAAGATAAACAGATGGCACGGACATGGGTATCTATCGTTTTATCGTTAAGCACCTTCAGAAAAGCCTCTTCACTCTTATCACACTTACGCTCTTTCATCAGTTGCATTCCTTCTACATAATAATACCATGTAGTATTCATACCCGTATAACGCTTTAAGGTATCGGTAAAGATGCGCGACTGCTTGACATAATAGGCTTCATAAGGTGCTGTTCGGCAATAATCCGCCATATCGGAATAGAGGCGCGTCTTCACGGAATAATACTTATATATATAATAAGGTGTAGTAACCTCCGACATATCCACCTTATTGATCTCATCAAAAGCTTCCTTATAAAGTCCTGCCGACAAAAGACAGAACACTTTGGCGCAAGTTGCTTCTACCAAATAATTCTTGTTCCGAAGACTATGAGCTACCATAAGCGCCTTATCGGCATAAACAGAAGCCGAATCGTACTTATAGGATTGGTAAGCCTTGAACAACTGGATATAAGACTGATATTTGTTGTCTGCCGTCTTAGCCAAAGATGCTTTCTGGTGCAATTTCTTTATCTTCTCTATCTTCTGCGCATCATACTTTTGGGAATTCTTGATTTCCTCTCGCAAACGTACCAAGACATCGTCATTGGCTGCCTGTATGGATTGCGCATAGCAGAATAACTGGAAAAATAATAGTATCAAGTATTTCATATTTAGTTATATCATTAGGAACCTATCAGCGCATTTTCTGACAAGTTTTGTTTCACGGTGCTAAATTACGAATATTTTTTCAAACAAAAAAACTTTCGGCACTTTAATTTCGAAAAAAGAGCCATTAGTTCATAGACTTGTAGCAAAAGTAACGATACCGCATCATATTTCTTGCATATATATCCATTTGTAAGGCAGTGCCAAGTTTTTTCTTGCATAAAGTTTGCAATTATCAATAATTATACTTACCTTTGTACCACCATTGTGATAAATAACTAAGCAAGAAAGGAATAGCAAATGGAACTGAAAGAGACTTTCCAAAAAGTGAAGGCAGCTAGCAAAACACTTGGTTTGCTAACAGATGAACAACGTAATGAAATCCTGCAGGCGGTGGCTGATGCTATCATCGCAGAAACTCCTGCGCTCCTTGCAGCGAACGCAGAAGACTTGGCGAAGATGGACAAGGCGAACCCGCTCTACGACCGATTGCAACTCACCG